>CAKZVG010000739.1 GCA_937921835.1 uncultured Bryobacteraceae bacterium
CTGCTCCCGTTCCTGGCGCGGTCCGCGGGGAGCCCGTTCGCGGGCCGCTGGAACCTGACCCTGACCGCTTCCGGCGGCTCCTATCCGAGTTGGCTGGAGGTAGTTGAAAAAGACGGCGGTCTCCAGGCGCGCGCCCAGGAGCGCGGCGGCGCGGTGCGTCCGGCCGCGGGAGTGGCAGTCGTTGGCGGCCGGCTCGTCGTCTCCCTGTTCACGCCGCCGCCGCGCCCGGCCGAGGGCGGCCAGGCAAAAGCCCCGCCCGCCGGTCCGCCTCCCGTGCGCACCTGGGAATTCGCGCTCCAGGGAAGCACGCTGGCCGGCGAGGTGAAGCGGAATGGCGTCACGCAGGCCAGCATCCGGGGAGTCCGGGCGCCGGAGTTGAAGCGCCCCGCGCCCGCCGGTTGGGGCGCGCCGGAGGCGCTCTTCAACGGCCGGGACCTCAGCGGCTGGGAGGCGATCAATAACATGCAGAACCCGGCCGCCACCGTCAACTACTGGACGGTGAAGAACGGCGAACTCGTCAACACCGCGAAAGGACAGAACATCCGGACCAGGCGGACTTTCGAGGACTTCAAGCTGCATGTCGAGTTCAACCTGGAAGACGGGGCGAACAGCGGCATTTACCTGCGGGGACGCTACGAGTGCCAGCTTCCGCCGCCGGGCACCCTGCGGCCCGGCCAGAAGGGAGAAGGCCCACCGTACGCCATCTACGGAATGGTGCCCGCCTCGAAGCTGGCGCCTGGTAAGCCCGGGGAGTGGCGCAGCTACGACATCACGCTGATCGGGCGCTACGTGACGCTCGTGCTGGACGGAGTCACCATCGTCGATAAACAGGAGATTCCGGGCATTACGGGCGGCGCCCTGGACAGCAATGAAGCCGAACCCGGCCCGATTCATTTACAGGGCGACCATTCGGGCGGCATCCGTTTCCGCAATATCCGGATCTCGGAGGCGAAGCGCTGAAGCCTGCCGCCCCGCGGAGCGGCATCTTGACCGCACGATTCTCGGGCGGAACGCGCCCTCGGCGGCTCCGCCGGCCGGGGTGGCGCCGGGCTAACGCAGGGCGCCGAGGATGTCCGAGACGTAGTCGAGTGTTTCCGCGAAGGGCGGCACTCCGCCATGCCGGTCCACCGCGCCCGATCCCGCGTTGTAGGCGCCCAGGGCGAGCGACAGATCGCCGCCGTAGCGCGCCAGCAACTGCTTGAGGAGGCGGCTGCCGCCGTCGATATTCTGCTTGGGATCGAAGGGGTTCTCGACGTTCAGATCGGCCGCCGTGGCGGGCATCAACTGCATCAGCCCCTGCGCGCCCTTCTGCGACACCGCGCAGGGATAGAAGTTCGATTCCTTGCGGATCACCGCTCGCAGCAAGTCCGGCGTCAACCCCTCCCGCTGCGCAGCCTCCTGGATCAGGGTGTCGATGCGCCCGGCCGGAAGGGGCGCGCAATCCGGAACCGTCAGAGGCGCCACCTGCGCCACCGTCGCCAAGGGCGTATTCCGTTCCGGCCAGGGAGTAGTAAAAAATGCGTGGGGCGGCGCCGCGGGCGCAACCTGCCTGGCGGCCTCGGCCTGGCGCCGCACGGCCGCGCGCTGGGCCTCCAGCGCCGGCTTCATCGCCTCCTCGACTGCCGCTTGCTGCCTGGCGGCGGCCTGTTCCATTGCGGCGCGCGCCGCGGCGTAGGGATCGGGCGGGGAAGCGGACGGCTGAGCGAGCGCGGCGGCCGCCGCCAGCAGGGGCAAGAACCACCTCACGGGACTCTATTCGGCCGAACGTGGGCGAAACTTGAGGGCGCCTCAGGTTTCCAGCACCACCAGCGTGAGGTCGTCGCCCTGCTCGGTTCCGGCCGACCATTCCTCCACGGATTCGACGATCCGCTCGAGCAGCAGCCCAGGACCGCCGGCGGCGTGCGCGCGGCAAACCTCTTTCAGCCGCTACTCGCCGAACGCCTCCCCGTCGGCGCATTCGGCTTCCGTGACCCCGTCCGTGTAGGCGACAAGCACCGAGCCTTCCGGCAGACCGGCCTCCTGGTCGAGGTAGTCCACGCGATCCATCACCCCGACCGGCACACCGCTGGCGGCGAGCCAGGTCTCACGCCGGTCCGCCAGCAGCAGCAGCGGCGGGCAATGTCCCGCGTTGCACCAGCGAAGCAGGCGGCTGCGGGCGTCATACTCGGCCCAGAACATGGTCACGAAGGCGTTGTCCGGGATGCGGTGCACCAGTTCGCGGTTGATGCGCGCCAGCAGCGCGGCCGGGGTGGGGCGTTCGCCGTTTTGCCCGCGCAGCAGCGCCCGCACCAGAGCTTGAATGTTGGAGGTCAGCAGCGCGGCGGGAATGCCCTTGCCGCTGACGTCGGCGCACAGCAGGCCGACGCGCCCGGGGCCTAGTTCAATCAGGTCGTACAAATCCCCGCTGACGTTCCGCGCCGGGCGGCAAAGGGCGGCCAGCCGCGCATGCTCGAGTTGCGGCAGTTCGCGCGGATACAGGGACTCCTGCAACTGCCGCGCGATGCGGAGTTCCTCCTCCAGGCGCTCGGTTCGTTTGGTGGTTTCGAGCAGCCGCTCGATGGATTCCGCCATACGGTTGAACGTCGCGGCCACCTGCCCGAGCTGGTCGTTGCGCCGCACCGGGATACGGTGCCGCAGGTCGCCGGCGGCGAGGCGCGCGGCGGCTTCGGTCAACAAGTTGGTGGAACGCACGACCCGCCGCGCCAGCCCGACCGCCAGCCCGACCGCGATCAGTTCGACCGCCAGGAAGGCGCCCGCCAGCGTCGCTAGTCCCCACACCCAGCGACGGTGCTGCGCGCCCAGTTGGGTCATCTGCCGCCAGACAATCTCGGTGTTGGGCCGGACGAAGAACACCGGGCGGCGGACCTCGTCGCCGTCCCGCCAGTCGTAACCGGTAACCAGGGCCGCCGTGCCGCGGTCGAAGCGTCCAACGAGGTTGCTCCAGGCCATCGTCGTAAGACTTGGTGGTCCGCCGCCCTTCTTGCCGTCCACCCGGCCGGGACGCCCGCGGGCCAGTTCGATATCCAGCCCGGTGGCGCGGCTGATCATCTCCCGCAAGCGCTCGTTGATGGACGTCTCGACCAGGGCCTCAACGACGCAGTCGCCGTCTTCGGTCCGCGAAAAGGCGCGAATCACGGGGCCGTTTTCGTCGAAGGTGACGGCCTCGAAGCGGTCAGCGGTAAGCCAGGCGGGGATTTCGAGCGGCGGGCCGGGTGGGATGACGCGCTCCAGAACCGCTCCATCTTCCGACTGGCAGCGCAGCCGCGCCCGCGACCCCTGGAGCCCTGCGCCTGATCGCGGACCCCGCCCCCCGCGCGGTCCCGGCTCGCCCGGGCGCAGCGGGCGCCGGGGACTGTCCGGCCGCCGCGGGCCGGGAGGCGAGGCGGCCTGGAGCAAAGCGATGTGCGTCATCAGTTCCAGCCGCCCGGCGGCCATCTGCACCGCCAACTCGATCTGGCGCTCCACGGTGTTCACCGCCCCGCGCACCAGCAGCATGTTCACCGCCACGTAAGCGAACCCCGCCAGCAGCAGGACCGAAACCGCGCCGCCGAGGAGGTAGGAAAGAGCGAGCTGCCAGGTGATGCGGCCGTACCAGGGGACCCGCGACGATTCCGGCATCCTAAGCCGATTATAGGCGCGCGGCGTGAACGGCGTATCTTACGCTTCGTCGGCGGAAGGCCCGTAGAGCGCGGGCACCGGGGCTCCGGCCAGCCGCAGGTAGACCGTAAGCTGGCCGCGGTGGTGGATCAGGTGGTTCAGGATCATGCCGCGGAAGACCGCCACCCGCGGCAGGGCGAAGATAACGTCCTGTCCCTTGCGCAAGGTCCAGACAGCCTGGAATTGCTCGTCGGTTGCCGCCGCCAGCGCCTGGCGCGCCTCTTGGACGTGCGAGTCGAATGGTTCGAGGACTTCCCGGAGCGAGCGCGCCTCGGGCTGCGGTTCCATTTCGCCCGCCAGGTCGAAGGAATCTTCCCGCATGACGGTCGCCCCCCAGTGGGGGATCGTCGCAAGATGCGACGCCAGCCAGCCCAGCGTCCCCGATTTCTCGTGCGGCTTCCAGCCCAGCCAGTCCTCGGGAATGCGCTCGAGCGCCTTGCGTGTGTTGGCCATTTCCTGGTCGAATTCAGGAAGAAGTTGAGCGTTGATCGGCATAGCCCCTCCAGGCATCATCATCGCACGGAACCAGGCGCGCGCCGGCGGCGGATGCCGCGGTCGCGGCCGCACAGGAGCAGGGCTGGCGGGGTTGGCGCTTTAGAATGAGCCCGTCTTGGGGGATTCCGTGTTCCGTAACGGGAGTTCCTTGCGCAGAGCGGCTTGGGAAACGGCTGTTTGGTTGCAGTTTATGCCGCCAGCGCCGCCTCCGGTTCATCTCATGCGCGCCAGCGAAGGGAAGCCGGCGCAGAGGGGCAGGTCCAGCTCACCGCCGCTCGATCGGTGCACGCAGCTGCGTCCGCCGCGACAGCGGCCGAGGTCAAACGTCCGATGGGCTTCCTTTGCCCCGCTGCTCAATCGGGAGGGGCTGGAATCAGCAGTCCGCAACAGATCCGTTTGGAGGAGAAGGTTCGCGCTTCGGCGTGCCCGGTTCGTGGATTCTCCCGCAAGGAATGTTCCTTAGCCTTCTTGGCGCGGCACACAACCGTGCGTGCAAGTTGACGAAGGAGTCCTTCATGCTTCATCCAGGGAGACGATGTCCTTCTTCGCATCGGGGGGCGCGATGAGAAGCGGCTTTCCGACGCGGCCGAGCCTCGGACCCTGGCCGCGCCACGGCGGGAGGCGGAAAACCGGCGGGCGGCGAAGGTCCGCCTCAAGGGATCTCGCGGATGCGGATGTCGCGGAACATGACCACGCTGAACTGGTCGTGAAGCTGCAAGCCAATGGGGCCGGACGGCGGGCGGTCCGGCAGGCCGGGGTGCTCGGCCACCAGCTTGCCGTTGAGCTTCACGCGGATCGAATCCTTGCGCGACTCGATCTCCAGGCGGTTCCAATCGTCGTCGATCTGCGCTCCGGGCGCGGCGCGCGCGAGGTTGTAGATGCTGCCCGAGGGGTTCTTGTCGGGGTAGTGGTTGGCAAGCTGAATCTCGTAGGCGACTTTGGCGGGCGTGCGGCTGAAGTCGGCCGGCGTGCTGACGGCGTGCCTGGCGCGCGTCCGGTCGCGGATCGAGACGCCGCTGTTGCCGCCGTGGCGCAGCCAGTATTCGAGCGACAGATCGTACTCGCCGAACTCTTTCACGGTGTATAGCCAGGCCTGCTGGTACAGCCAGGCCGTAAAGTTGACCCGGTCGCCGAAGGTGAACGCCCGCAGCCGCTCGTTGCCAAGGAGGTTGCGCTGCCCCACCAGCACGCCCTCGGCGGTGACGGTCCAGACGCCGTCGCCCACGCTCTCCCATCCGGATAGGTCCCTGCCGTTGAAGAGCTTGGCCCACTCCGCGCCGGGCGAAAACGGAGCGGCCAGCACGAACAACGCGGCGATTCTCTGGAGCACGACAGCGATTCTAGCACCGCCCGCACGGCGGCCCTAGAATGGAGCAATGATCACCCGGCGGGAGTACCTTGGCGCCTTGGCGCTGCTGCCGGCCGCGCCTCCGGAGGCCACGGTCTGGAATGCCGATTGGGACCGCGCCATTGTGGCGGCGGCGCTGGCCCGAATGGACGCGGACTTCGATCCGCGCGAAGCGATGTTGCGCGGCCGCGTGGGGGCCGAATACCGCTACCACACCAGCCTGCGCAGCCAGGAGGTCCACCCCACCCGGAACTCGCTGGAGTACGCGCTGCTGCTGCTCGAAGCGGGCGGCGAGGAACGCGCCGAGCGCGCGCGGCGAATCATCGGGCGGCTGGTGGCGCTCCAGGAGACGGATCCGGCCAGCAAGTGGTACGGTCTGTGGGGCTACTATCTGGAGGAACCCGCCCCCAGAATGGCGCCCGCGGACTGGAACTGGGCCGACTTCAACGGGGCGCTGCTGCTGCTGATCGAAGCGCGGCACCGCGAACGGCTGCCCGCGGGGCTGCGGCAGGGCTTGCGCGAGGCCATCCGGCACGCCGCCGCCTCGGTGCGCCGGCGCAACGTCGCGATGACCTACACCAACATCGCCGTCAAGGGCACGTTCGTCACGCTGGCGGCGGCCGAACTGCTCGGCGACGCGGACCTGCTCGCGTACGCGACGGACCGCCTGCGCCGCTTCGCCGCCACGGTGGATGTGACCGGCAGCTTCGCCGAATACAACAGTCCCACCTACGCCAACGTGAGCATCGTCAACCTGACCCGCATCCGGATGATAGTGAAGGAACCGGATGCTCTGCGGCGCGCGGACCGGATCCATCACCGCGCCTGGCTGCACCTGGCCAGGCGCTGGCACGCGCCCACGCGGCAGCTTGCCGGTCCGATGAGCCGCTGCTATTCGACCGACATCGGGGCGCCGTTGTGGATTCAGAAAGCCCTGGGCGGACGGCTGCGCTTCGCCACGCTCGATGAGATCCGGAGTGGCGCGGTGGCGGCGCCGGGCGAGGTCGCGCTGCATGATTACCGCTGCCCGGAGGATCTGGCGCGCTACTTCCTCGAGGCCGGCGCCCCGCGCCAGCAGCGCGAAGTGTTTCTGCCCGCCGAGCCGCCGGTTACGCCGGTGCAGGGCACGACATCGCTGGAGCGCGCCTACTGCCTGGGTTCGGTGAACCGCGGCGACTTCTGGGTGCAGCGGCGGCCTCTGCTGGCTTACTGGGGCGGTCCGTCCCGCCCGGCGCGCTCGCTCCAGATGCGCTTCATGAAAGACGATTACGATTTTTCCTCGGCGCTGCTGTTCACGGTGCAGGAGCGGGGTTTCGTGGCCGGACTGGTAAACTTCCGCTCACCCGGCGGCGACAAGCACATCAGCCTGGATCCGGTCAAGGACGGCGAGTTCACGGCGGCGTCCCTGCGGCTGGCGCTCGAACTGGCGAACGCTCCGGCCGATGCGCGGGTGCTGGTGGACGGCAAGCCCGCCGGCGGTTCCGGAGCGCGGCTGGCGGCCGGCGCGAGCGTGGCTGTGGACCTGGGCGGCGCGAAACTGTGGTTCCAGAGCCGGCGGGCGGTGTTCGGCGATCGCTCGCCGCACCTGGTCATCGAGCGGCGCGCGGGCGCGCTCACCGTCGCCGTGGAACTGCTCGGCGCCGCCGCGCCGCTGACGGTCCGCTGGCGTGAAGTAGCCGAAGCATATCTCCTGTTCACGCTGGCGATGGCGGGCCCGGAGGGATCGCTCGAGGAGTTCGGCCGGCGCTGTTCGGCGATGGAGTGCGCGCCGAAAGCCGCGGATGGCGTCGCGGCCCTCACCTGGAAGACCCCCGCGGGCGAACTCGCGCTCTCCGGCGCCACCGCCGTAGCCGCCGTGGAGGATCAAAACAAAACGTTCCGCGCCACGCTCGGCGGGAAGCCCATTCCGC
>CAKZVG010000740.1 GCA_937921835.1 uncultured Bryobacteraceae bacterium
TGGTGGAGCGGCGGTACTCGCCTCCAGCAGACAGATTGTGTTGCCGCCGCACGAGCAGGAGGCTCCCGGAGAGGCTGGCGGTCTGGTCGGCGCGGCGGCTGGGGCTGGCGTCGTTGAGGCCTCCGAAGTTGGTGAACGACAGGTTCGGCGGGCCGTAGGCGCGCGGGTCCGAGGGCGTGCCCTGAATGCCGAGTTCCCGCGCCCAGTCGCGCCCGAAAGCGAAATGGGGCGTCAGTTCGCTGCTATTGCGGCTGAAGGAGGCGCGCAGGTTGCTCAGAAAACCCTGGCGGAAGGTGTGAGTCCAGGTGAGGTCGGAACGCTGCCCGCGGCCGCCGGAGGAGTCCCGGAAGCCGAACAACTGAACATCTTCCGAGTTGCGCTGTTGCAGATTGAAAGACCCCGAGAGGCGGTCCTTGCGCGAGAAGCTCCGGCCGAGGCGCAGGCCCAGATTGTCGTTGTCGGAACGAAGCGAGGTCAGGATCTGGTAGTTGCGCACCGCGCCGGGCAGGTTGGGCAGCGGGAAGAGGGAGAGCATCTCGCGCGCCGCCGGGTTGAGGCGCGAGACGGGGATGACGCTGCCCGCAAAGGGCAGGCGGCCGCGCGGGTCGGCGATCACCACGCCGGCGCCGGCCGGGCCGGATTGCGAGAAATCGCCCGCCCGTTCAAGCCGCGACGGCAGCGTCGAGATGGCGTCAAAGGGGTTGCGGCTGCGCGCGCCGCCGTAGTTCAGGAAGAAGAACGTCCGGTCGTCGCGGACGATCTTCGGAATATTCAGCGTGCCGCCCAGCATCAGGCTGAACCGCGTCTGGGCGTAAGAGGGCTTGCGCAGGTCCTGGCCGCTCAGGGAGTACGGCCGGGCGTCGAGAGCCGAGTTTCGCAACGAAAGCGAGGCGCCGCCGCGGACCGCGTCGCGGGCGCGGCCGAGGCGGTTGCCGAAGGCCATTTCGCGCGCCGGAGGGCCGCCACCGGGCCGCCGCCCGGAGAAACCGCCCGCCGGCCCGCCGCCCATCATGCCCGGACCGCCGCGAGGGCCGCCGCTCATCGCTGGACCGCCGCCGGGTCCGCGCGCGCCCGGCGTTGGACCGCCGCCGGGCGGGCCACCCATGCCAGGTCCTCCCATGCCGGGCGGACCCATCCCCGGCCCACCCATCGGAGGGCCACCCATTCCGGGCCCGCCGGCCATGGGACCGCCGGGGAAACCGCCTTCTTCCCCCATGCCTTGAGGAAGCATTCCGGCGGCGCGCAGCGATTCGATGCGCTGCCGGAACTCGTCGCGGTTCATCGAAAAAGGATCCTCGCGCTGCACATCCTGGAGGCCCCGGCTGAGGCTGCCGCTCAGCAGGAAGGACTCGTTGGCGTTTTGGGACAGGCCGGCGAAATCCGGTTCCGGCGCGGGCTTCTCCAGAGCGGTGGCGAATTCCACGGCGGCGGTCTCGGCCAGCGCGAGTTGCTGGAACCCGGTTGAGCCGCTTCCGGCCGCCTGCCGGTCTTCAGCTTGGACGCGCCGGCGGGCAATGGCTTCGCGAATCGCCGCGGCGAGGGGAGCGCCCGGAGCGGCCGCCACTGCGGTGGACGGGGGTGGCTTGAGCGCCAGGCGGATCTCGAGCGGCGCTCCGCCGCCACCTACCGCGATCTCGCGCTCCGAGGTCTCGAAACCCGGCATGAACACTTCAATCTTCCACGCGCCGGGGGCGAGATCCGGAAGCACATAGGAGCCGTCCTCGGCGGTAAAGACGGTGACGCTGTGCCCCTCCCGGGTGGCGGTTACGGCGGCGCCGGGAATCGGCAGTCCCCCGCTGCGCACAACGCCCTGGTGCGTGGCGGCCTGGAGCGCAAGGCAGGCCAGCAAGGCGGCGGATAGCGACAGTTTGTTCACAATGGACCCTTCGATAGAGAGAACTCTTTTCCCGCGGATCGGGTTACGCCGCGGGCCGGGCTTTACCGGACCTTTACACAACCCTGGCCCGGCATACGTTTGCTTTCAAGAAATTCCCTGGAATCAGCAGGGAACCGGAGAGTTTCCGGCTCCCCGGGAGTCTATTGAGGTGAAGCCTTATGGTGATTTGTCCCCGCTGCGGTTGGAACCACGTCCGCAGGTCACGGCGCAAGGGCCTGCTCGATCTCCTGGCCGCGCTATGCCTGCTGGCGCCCTACCGCTGCCACGACTGCCGGCGCCGCTTCTATGACTTCTTCTGGTTCCGGGCAAGCGAGAGACACGGCGAGCACCGCCTGGCGCGCGCCGCCGAGGCTGGCGCCCGGGCGCAGAGCTGAAGATCGCCGGAGTGCGGCCGGCGAGCCGTCTATTTTCGCTCGAACACAAGGAAGTACTGGTAAGGCAGAAAATCGAAACTCCGGGTCTTGCGGAAACCCGCCGCTTCGAGTTCCGCGAGCAGTTCCGCTTCGGCAAGCTTCATACTTTCCGGCGGCCCGACGGGCAGTTTCTTCTTATGGAACTCCAGGACGACGATGCGCCCGCCCGGCTTGAGCGCCCGCTCCAGTTTGGGATAGTAAGCGGCGCGGTTACCGACGTGGTGGAGCACGTTGCAGAAGAAGATCGTGTCCACCGAGGCGGGGGGCAGACGCGGATCGTCATGCGCGGCGAGGATGGTTTCGAGGTTGGCGGGAGCGCCCTCGCGAGCCTGCCGCAGGAAGCCCTCGCTGACATCCACCGCGTAGACCTTGGCCACGTGCCGCGCGAAGCGGCGCGCGAAATAGCCCGTGCCCGCGCCGATGT
>CAKZVG010000741.1 GCA_937921835.1 uncultured Bryobacteraceae bacterium
ATTGGAGCGTTGCGAGCGTCTGCTCGGCGGCCAGGATCCTGGCCTCCATCTGGTCCCACTCCCGCTGCTCGAGGTAGGAGAGCTTCTTCCTGGCTCCCGGCGGCGCAGTCTCGCGCGGCGCCGGTTTCGCGCCGCTTCTCGCTTCCCGCCGTTCGGGCAGCGCCGCTTCCCACTGTTCGAGCGAAGCGAAGACGCCGCAGGAGCCGTCCGCGTTGAGTCCCACCACGAAGGTCGCCAGGCGGTCGAGCAGGTAGCGGTCGTGCGTGACCAGGACAACCGCGCCCGGAAACCCGGCCAGGCTTTCCTCAAGCACCTCAAGCGTCGGGATGTCGAGGTCGTTGGCCGGTTCGTCGAGCAGCAGCACGTCGGCCGGCTCGAGCATCAGCCGCGCGATCAACACCCGCGCCTGCTCGCCGCCGGACAACTCGCCGCAGGGAAGCTCAAGCTGTCCGGCCGAGAACAGGAAACGCTTCGCCCAGCCCGCGACGTGAACCGGCTGCCCGCGGTAGACCACCAGATCGCCGTCGGGCGCGAGCGCCTTCTTCAAAGGGAGCGCGGGGTCGAGTTGCTTCCGGTTCTGATCGAAGTACACCACGCGCAGGCCGCTGGCGCGGCGGATTTCCCCCTTCCACGGCGGAAGTTCGCCCGCCAGCGTCCGCAGCAGCGTCGTCTTGCCGGTTCCGTTAGCGCCCACCAGGCCCATGCACGCGCCGGGAGAAAGGACGAAGTCCAGACCCGAGAAAAGAGCCCGCTCTCCCATCCGCTGCTCCAGTCCGCCGGCCTCGATCAGACGCCTGGTCCGCCTGCCCGTCGCGGTGAAGTCGATCCGCGCCGCGGCCGCCGAGTTGCGCGCGGCCACGCTGTCGAGTTCCGCCATCAGGCGGCCGGCCGCCTCGATGCGCGCCTTCGACTTCGACGTGCGCGCCTTCGCCCCGCGGCGCAGCCACTCGATCTCGCGGCGCACCCTGGCCGTGAGCGACTCCTGCCGCTTGCGCTGCGCCTCCAGAAAATCCTCCCGCCGCTCCAGGAACTCGCTATAGTTGCCGGGGACGAGGAACACCCCTTCCGGATACACGCGGTTCAACTCTCCCAGCCGGCTGGCGACGTTCTCGAGAAAGTAGCGGTCGTGGCTGACGAACACGCTGGCGAAGGGCGCCAGCTTGAGCTGCTTCTCCAGCCACAGGATGCCCTCGACGTCCAGGTGATTGGTCGGCTCGTCGAGCAGCAGCAGGTCCGGCGCGGCCACCAGCGCGCGCGCAATCGCCAGACGTTTGCGCCAGCCGCCCGACAGCTCCCCCGCCGCGAGGCGGAAATCCGTGAAGCCGGCCCTTCCGGCGATGCCGTTGATCCGCGCCGTTTTCTCCCCGGCGTCGAGGGCGGCGTCGTGCAAGGACTCTTCCAGGATTTCCCCCACCGTCCGCGCCTCCTCGAAGGCCGGGGCCTGCGGCACGTAGGCCAGCCGCGTCTGCTTGCGCACCGACACCGTGCCCGCGTCGGGCGCGTCCAGGCCGGCCAGGATGCGAAGCAGCGTCGTCTTGCCCGCCCCGTTGGGGCCGATCAGGCCGAAACGGTCTCCCTCGGAGACCGTCAGCGAGACGCCCGCGAAGAGAAGGCGCGAGCCGTGCGACTTCCCCACCCCCTCGCAGGTAAGCAGTACAGCCACGGTCAGTCGGTGATCTCAATCGTGGGGCCCGTCCTCGAAGCCGCGCGCCGCAGCGACTCCACGACGTTGCGGGCCAGTTCCGCAAACGGCGCCGCGGCGCCGCCCTGACGCAGCGCCACCGGGTCGCCCGCGTCGCCGCCCGCGCGCACCGCCGGATCGAGCGGAATCTCGGCCAGGAAGTTCACCCCCATGCGTTCGGCGGTGGCGCGTCCGCCGCCGTAGTTGAACACGTCGATCCGCTCGCCGCAGTGGGGGCAATCCAGGTACGCCATGTTCTCGACGAGACCCAGGATCTCGACCCGCACCTGCCGGAACATCTCCACCGCCTTGCGCGCGTCTTCCAGGGAGACGTCCGAGGGCGTGGTGACCACGACGGATCCCGAGATGGGCGCGGTCTGGATGAGGGAAAGTTGCACGTCGCCTGTGCCCGGCGGCAGATCGATCACCAGGTAGTCCAGCGCGCCCCAGTCCACGTTGCGCAGGAACTGCTGGATCACGTTGTGCAGCATCGGGCCGCGCCAGATCAGGGGCTTGTCGCCCGGGCTGAGGAAGCCCATCGACATCAGCTTCACCCCGTACTGTTCGAGCGGCTGGATGCGGTCGCCAATCGCAAAGGGCGTCTCGCGGATGCCCATCATGAGCGGCACGTTCGGGCCGTATACGTCGGCATCGAGCAAGCCGGTTTTGTAGCCCATCCCGGCCAGCGCGACGGCCAGGTTCACCGAGATGGTGGTCTTGCCCACCCCGCCCTTGCCGGAACCGACCGCAATCAGGTGCTGAACGCCTTCGATGGGCTGCTTGGGGAGCTCGCCCGGACCGTGAGAAGCCATACACTGATTCTGACGCACTTCCGCCGCCTCCTGCTGCTCAGAAAGCGGGCGCGGCCGGCGCTTCCCGGGTGTACAATTGAGGCGGCTGGCCGGACAGGGGCCGGCCGCCGGGCCGCCCTTCGTTCCGCGAGCCGGAAAAGGGAGGAAGTGCCATGCCCGTCGAAAGACTTCGGAAACACGAGCTGTTCGAGCTGCTGAACCCGAAGGAGATGGAGAGGTTGAGCAACGCCTCGGGCGTCGTGAGGCTCAAGGAGGGCGAGCGGGTCTATTCGGAAGGCAACCCGGCGAGCCATCTGTTCGTCCTCGTCACGGGACGCGTGGAGTTGCGGCGCCCCGCCCGCGGCGGTCTGAGCTTGCTGGTCGACGACATCGCCGAACACGGCATCTTCGGCGTTTCCTCGCTGGTGGGCGGCGAGCGCTATCTGCTGAACGCCGAATGCGTGAGGGACTCCGAGCTGGTGAAGATCGAGGGCGCCGTGCTGCGGCGCATCCTGAGCGAAAATCCTGTGGTGGGCTTCGCGGTGCAGAGCCGGGTTTCCCAGATCTTCTTCAAGCGCTATGTGGAAACGATGGCGCGGCTGGAGGCCCTCGCGCACGCCTTGCCGCTGCGCGCCGCCTGACCGCCGTCAGCGCGGCCGGCGTGCTGCCTGGGGACGCCGCGGCTGG
>CAKZVG010000742.1 GCA_937921835.1 uncultured Bryobacteraceae bacterium
AGCAGCGCCACGCCCAGGTCGAGCAGGTTGGGCTGCGTCCGGGCGATGATTTCGTTGGTCGGCGATTGAAACGGAAGCATCCAGACCAGCAGCCCGGAAAAGGTCACCGACGCGAGCACGCTCAGAACCAGATTGAAGAACGCCTTGGTGCCCAGGTAGAGATCGGCGGATGCCAACGCCATGCCGCCTGAAAGAATCGGCCCCATCAACGGCGAGATCAGCATCGCGCCGATGACCACCGCCGGGCTGTTCAGAACCAGTCCCAGGGTGGCGATTCCGGCGGCGAACAGAAGTTCCAGCCAATAGTTCAGGCTGCTCAAATCGGCGGCGTCCAGCCCGAGGCGGTAGATCCGCTCGCGCGACTCCAGACTGATGCCCAGCCGCTCGTGGAAGTTTCCGAAGCCGATGGGAGGCGCCGCCATGCTACAGCTTTACCACCCGGCCCCGCTCGGCCGATTCGCGCGCCGCCAGCACGATGTCGCAGACCCGGTAAATGTCTGCCTCGGTCAGCGAAGGCGGCTTCCCGTTGTAGACGTACTCCAGGTATTCGGTGAACAGAAGGCGCTCGGGCGGCAGCTCGCCCAGCGTCTCGGGCTTGCGGCTGCCGGAGAGGATGGTGACGCCGGTGGCGGCCTGGTACTCGGCGACGCCCTTGGCGCCGGCCAGCCGCAGCCGGTCGTCGCCGTGCGTCGGCGCGGTCTCCGGCCGGAAGTAGTCCATGCCCAGGACTCCCACGCCGCCGTTGTCGAGGCGGAACAGCGAGCCGGTGACGTTCTCCATCTCGCCGATGCCCGGATGCTCGAAGCGGGTCTGGTAGCTCATCACCTCGATGAGCTCGCGCCCGCTACAGAAGCGCATCAAATCCACCATGTGGCTGCCGATCCAGGGGATGGTGCCGCCGTAGCTCTCCTTGCGGCGCATCCAGGCCGGGCGGTTGCCGGCCTTGTAGGATTTCTGCGCCGCGATTTGTCCCACTTGGCCGATCTCGCCCGAGTCCACGATTTGCTTGAGCGCCAGAAACGGCGGCGAGTAGCGCATCGGCAGCAGCATGCCGAGTTTCACGCCCGCGGCGGCCACCGCCCGCTTGACGCGCGTCAGATCTTCGACCGTAATGGCCAGCGGTTTTTCGGCCACCACGTGCAGCTTGCGCTCGGCGCAGGCCAGAATGGCCGCGGCGCGGTCGCCGTTGGAGTTGCAGACCGCGACCACGTCGAGTCTTTCGCGCTCGAGCATCTGGCGGTAGTCGGTGTAGCGGCGCGCGCCCTTGAGCCGCGGATTGCGCGCCGCGCGCTCCAGAGGCGCCTCGCTCAGATCCGAGATCGCCGCCACCTCGACTTCGGGCAGCACCGGCAGCGCCTTGGTGATTTCGCCCGTATGCCCGTCAAAGCCCAGGATGGCGAGCCGCACCGGGCGGCCGAAACGGACTTCCTTCGCCGTCTGCCCCTGCGCCGCCGCCGCGGCGCTCCCGATCCAGGCCCGCCGGGATAAACTATTCATACTTGGATTTTCCCCCAGCCGGTCCATCCGCGGCCAGAGGCGCGCCGCTGGCTTCGCCGAGTTGCCGTAAAAACTCCGCCCAGGTCTCGCCGGGAACCGCGAAACCGCCCTCTCTGCCCTGGTCAAGACCGAGGCGCACCACCACCATGCTCCAGGAGGGAATGACGAACAGTTTGTTGTTGTTATGTCCGGAAGCGGCGAACGCGTTTTCGGGCACGCCCGGCCAGGCCCGTTTCCCTTGGGCGTCCACCCCGTTCGCCCACCAGTTGAAGCCGTATCTTCCGGGACCTCCGAAGCCGGGATCCGGCTGCGCGACCGGGACCGTGGCGGGCACCTGTACGCGCGTGGCCTGCTCCACCCAGCGCGCGCTAAGCAACTGCCGGCCGTTCCAGTTGCCCTTGTTCAGGAACAGGTGTCCGAGGCGCGCCATTTCGAGGGCGCAAATGAAAACGTGCCGGTTGGAATTCCCCGAGCCGCCGTTGACCGGAATCCCCCCGGTTTCGAAGGCGCCCCACTTCCACTTATCCGGGCGCATTCCGACCGGATCGGCGATGCGGCGCCGGAACAGGTCCACAATGGGTTCGCCGGCGATGCGGGTCAGGATGTGGGCGAACTGGTTCATCGCCGAGTCCCAGTAGGCGTAGCGGGAGCCGGGCGGGCTGAAGAGCGGAGGACCAGGAAGAAACGGCGTCGAACTCGGGCCGTGGAAATAGCTGCCGTGCGGTTCATCGCCGATGGCGCGGTAGCCGGACGTCATGGTGGTGAAGTGCCGCAGCGTGACGGCGGGGTACTGCGCTCCCATTTCCGGCAGCACGTCCCGGGCGAGCGTATCCAGAGTGCACTTGCCGTCGTCGATCAGAAGCCCCAGCACCGTGCTGGTGAACGACTTGGTGCAGGACCAGACGCCGTGCACCTCTTCCGCTCTCGGACCGGCGTGAATCAGCTGGCCGTTGCGCACGATCACGAGTTGATCGGCCCTGTCCCGCGGGGTGTGGGCTTCGAGATAGCGGATCGCGGCCGCCAGTTTCTCCGGGTCGACTCCCTGGGACCGCGGGCTGGCGGTTTCCCATTGTGCGCCCGGGAAAGCCATCTGCCCGGCGGCGAGGGCCGCGCCGGGCAGAAGCGCGCAAAACACAAGGACGAAGGAGCGCATGGGCATTTCTTCATCCTACGCCACGCGGGCGGCTACGTGCCCTGGACTGCGAAGGCGATGGCGTGCTCGCACGGTTTTTCGGCGGGCAGGTCCACCCGCAATCCCGCCGCGTCCTGGCGGAAGGTCACCTTATCCCTTGAAACCGGGCAGCCGCACCGCCCGGGCCCCGCCCGTCCCGTGGTCTCGGCAAGGCCAGTTCCGGGAAGACCGCCTGTGTCTCCGGCCAGCCCACGGCGAAGGCAAACCGTTGCCGCCGATGATGCCGGCCAGCATGTCGATCACGATCTCGGCTGATTTGTGGACGGCCTCGGCGTCGGAGCGCCAGTTCCCGAGGCAGGCGCCGGTTTGCCATGGCTCATCCCGGATACGGTCGACGGCGCCGCGCTCCAAGTCGAGCAGGCAGGTCCCCTGCACGCAGTCCGTCTTGCCCTTGTTGGCGCAAACGGTTCCGATCTTGCCCTGTACTTGGCCGCCACGGCCAGCCCCACTCCCCGAAGAAGCTTGGGCGGTCGGTGTAGCGCAGGCTAGGCTGGTGCTGGTCGACGGCGTCTTTGATGCGCTCGAAGTAGGGCTTCTTCCAGCGCAGCGGCATGTCTTCCGGGTCCCAGGCGCGTTTGGGCGCCGGGTGCGTCTCGTGATCGAGCCCGGCGCACTCGGGATTGGCGCCGTCGCAGGTCATGCCGCGGCGAGCAACTGCAAGAGGCGCCGCCTGGCCGGTTGGCTGGTCGTGGTGAGGATGGTTCAGCGATTGTTCCCGTCTCGGCAGGTTCGTTCAGATTACCACGTTTTAATGCCCTCTTCAGGTCTGTTTCATCGTCATTCGGTTACTGTGAAGAAGTGAAGCGTCCTTGCGCCGCACGGTGGTTGCCGTTCCTGCTGGCGCTGAGCGTTGTGTTCGCCCAGGAGCCGGCGGAACCGCGCGCCCGGCAGCCCGAGAAGGAGGAGGAAGAATCCTCCAGCCACGAGTTCTTCTCCGGACGCATTCTGGCGGTGTCGCAGGAAAAGCTCACCGTTGCGCGGGATGGTTCCCATAGCGAGCCCGAGGAACGGACGTTTCTCCTCACCGCCGCCACCCGGGTGGAGGGCAAGCTGCGGGTGCGGGCCAGGGTGACGGTCGGCTACCAGAGCAGCGAAGCGGGAGACGTGGCGACCCGGGTGATTGTGCGCAAGCAGTGAGCCTCAGCCGCCGTGCAGCGCCTGCCGGCGTCTCGCGGCCCAGCCCTCCTTGTTGACCTGGCGCGAGCGCCCCAGCGCCAGCGCGTCGGCGGGAACCGCTTCGGTCACCACGGAACCGGCCGCCACGTAGCTGCCCGGACCGATCTCCAGCGGCGCCACCAGCGTCGAGTTGCTGCCCACGAAGGCTCCATCGCCGACGCGGGTGCGGTGCTTCCTGACGCCGTCATAGTTGCAGGTGATCGTGCCCGCGCCGATGTTCGCCCGGCTGCCGATCTCGGAGTCGCCGAGGTAGGCCAGGTGCATCGCCTTCGACCCGGCGCCCAGCCGGGTCTTTTTGAGCTCGACGAAGTTACCGACGTGCGCGCCGGCCTCGAGGTGGTTCTCCATCCGCAGGCGCGCGAACGGTCCGATCTCCACCCCGTCTTCCAGCGTGGAGGTGCGCGCGATGCTGAACGGGAACACGGTGACGCTGTCGCCCAGGGAGCAGTCGATGAGGATCGAGCAGGTCCCGACGCGGCAGTCCTTTCCGATCATCGTCCGGCCCAGGATCTGGGCGAACGGCTCGATGACGCTATCCATGCCGATGGACACTCCAGCGTCGATGGTGACCGTTTCGGGCTTTTCGATGGTGACGCCGCCGAGCATCAGTTCGCGCGCCTTCCGGTCCCGGAAGACGCGGTCTGCGGCGGCCAGTTCGACTCGCGTGTTGATGCCCAGCACCTCTTGCGGGTCGTCCAGCCGGAGCGCGCCGGCGGAATAGCCATGGCGGCCGAGGATCTCCACCATGTCGGTCAGGTAGAACTCGCCCGCCGGATTGGAGGCGGCGAGTTCGCCGATGTGGCGCCACAGCAGCCCGGCCCGGAAGCAGTACATGCCGGAGTTGATCTCGCGGATGGCGAGTTGCTCCGGCATGGCGGCCTTCTCCTCGACGATGGCCCGGATGCGTCCTTCGCCTCCCGGGATGATGCGGCCGTAGCCGTGCGGGTTCTCCAGCACGGTGGTGATGACAGTCACCGCGTCGCCCGAGTCCCGCTGGCGCGCGGCGAGCCGGCGCAGGGTTGCGGGGGACAGCAGCGGACAATCGCCGTAGAGCACCGCCAGCAGGCCCTCTTCGCCCTCCAGCAATTCGCGGCAGGCCATCAGGGCGTGGCCGGTGCCTTTCTGCTCGCTCTGCACGGCGAATTCGACGCGGTGTCCGGCCAGCGTCTGGCGGACTTCCGCGGCCTGATAGCCCACCACCACCACGATCCGGCTGTCGGGGAAAGCGGCCTCGACGGAGCGGACGACGTGTTCCACCAGCGTAAGCCCGCCGGCGCGGTGCAGGACCTTCGCCCGGGCGGATTTCATCCGCGTGCCCAGTCCGGCCGCAAGGATGGCGAAACTGATCGGAGTATCCATGCCAGTAACAATCTTAGCGTCCCCGCGTCGCGCTGCGATTTCCGCGGCGCGGTGCGTATCGTCACAGGCGCCCGGGTGGCTGGCGATGGCCTGGGGAGGTCCGCAGCCGTCCGCGGCTGTCCGGGCCGCCCGGAGGCTTAACGGCCGGCGGGAGTCCGCCCGAAGCGCCCCTCCAGCTTCGCTCGCCGGCGCCGTCCGGCGGCCGCCAGCTCCAGCGCAACCGCGGCGATGGCTTGCGGATCATGCCGGACCTTCGGCGCCTGGGCCACCAGTTCCCGGCGGATCACGCCGACCTTCAGCGCGGCCAGACGGTCGTAATCGACCTCCACGGGTTGCACGCGCGCGGCCGCGTACCGCCTGCGCTGGGCTCCCGCGATGGGCGCGGTGTTGACCACCACGCAGTCCAGCATGCCGCGCAAGCCGTGGCTATAGAGCGCCGCGACGTGATCCGAGGCCCGGAACTGCATGGTCTCGCCCGGCTGCCACATCAGGTTGACAAAGTAAGCCTTCACGGCCGGCGACTCCCGGATGGCGCGCGGGATTCCTTCCACCAGCAGATTGGGGACCACGCTGGTGAATAACGAACCCGGACCCAGCGTAATCAGGTCCGCCAAGGCAATGGCCTCGAGCGTTTCAGGAAGGGGACGGCAGCGGCGGGGGCGCAGGGCGATCCGCTCGATGCGCGCCTTGCTCCTGCTGATGCGGCTTTCCCCGGCCACCACGGCGCCATTCTCGAGCGTTGCCTCGAGAACCACGTTGGCAGGCGTCGAGGGGAAGATCCGGCCGCGGCTGGCCAGCACCTCCGAGGAGAGCCGGACGGCATGGGCGAAGTCCCCGGTCAGGTGGGTCATGGCGGTCAGGAACAGGTTGCCGAAGCTGTGCCCCTTCAACCCCCGGCCGGTGGCGAAGCGGTACTGGAACAGCCGGCTCATGAGCGCCTCGTCTTCGGAAAGCGCCACCATGCAACTGCGGATATCGCCGGGAGGGAGAATGTCGAACTCGCGCCGCAAGCGGCCCGAACTGCCGCCGTCGTCGGTGAC
>CAKZVG010000743.1 GCA_937921835.1 uncultured Bryobacteraceae bacterium
GGCCGGCGGGGAGCTTGCTGAAGGTCGCCGGGGTCGGATTTGCCTGGGTTCTTCTCCGATCGCACCTTTTCGCTGCCTCCGACCGGCTCGCCTTGCCCCTGGTCCCACCACACCGTCGACTCGATGGCGTACTTCGCAACCAAGTCCATCAGCATGTGGACATTCTTGGCTTCCTGCGGACTGAAGCGCCGGGTATCGCCGTTGAACATCATGGTGGCCTCGGCCATGTTGATGTTGTAGGTTTCCTGCTTCGTGGAAGTGAACTTTCCGCTGGCGTCGCGAGTGCCGTGCGAGACCACCCACGTAAGCTTGTGCTCGGCGGGATTCCAGGTGACGGATTCCAGCCGGCGCGCCTTCGGTTCCTGAGCGCAGGCAGCCGTAGACAGCGCGAGCACGATGACAAAATTGACGGCGAAGCCGAATGATCGGGAGGGAGCGGATTTCATTTTAGCTCTCTGGCCTTCCTTCAAATCTTCCGGGCGTCAAACGCCCGTGACCCAGCCAGCCCCGGCTGATAACACAACCAGTATCGCATGAACGATCCGCCGGAACCCGGGTCTTGCATTCCAGCGGAGGACCCTGAACACTTACAATGATGATTCGGGCGCGGTCCGCGTTTCAAGAGCTTCCGCGCCCGGTTTGACGAGGCTTTCCCAACGGGAACGGCGGTGGGGACAAAGCGAGTGGCGGCGGCGAAGCGGTACTTCGTGAGCGGGCGGGTGCAAGGCGTAGCCTACCGCGCCTTTGCGCAGTACGCGGCGGTGGAGCTGGGACTGGCGGGCTACGCCCGCAACCTGGAGGACGGGCGGGTGGAGGTCTACGCCACGGGGCCGGAAGCGCAACTGAAGCTGTTCAAGCAGCGTCTGTCGCGCGGGCCTCTGCTGGCGCGTGTCGACGAGGTTCGGGAAGAGGACGCCGAAGTGCTAAAATACCAGGGTTTCCGCATCACCGGCTAATTCCATGGACGACCTCAAGCAACTCATCCGCGAAGTGCCCGGATTCCCCAAACCGGGCATTCTTTTCTACGACATCACGACCCTGCTCAAGAATGGACCCGGGTTCCGCCGGGTCATCGACCAGTTCCACGCCCGCTACCGGGACGCGGGCGTGGACGTCGTGGTGGGTATCGAAGCACGCGGCTTCATCTTTGCGCCCACGCTGGCGTACGCTCTGGGGACAGGCTTTGTTCCGGTCCGCAAGCCGAAAAAACTTCCGGCCGCGTGCGAGCGCATCGAATACGCGCTGGAGTATGGCACGGATGCGCTGGAGATGCACACGGACGCCATCGCGCCGGGCCAACGGGCGCTGATTCTGGACGACGTGCTGGCCACCGGCGGAACCGCCGCCGCGGTGGCGCGGCTGGTCGAAAAGACGGGCGGGGTGGTAGCCGGGCTGGGGTTCGTGATCGAGCTCGATTTTCTGCGCGGGCGCGACAAACTGGCGGGCCGCGACGTCTACTCGCTGCTGCACTATTAGCGTGCCTGGAGGGCGATGAAGCGGGCCAGCGAGGCGGCTCCCAGGCTCAGCTCCCCGTAAAGACGGGCCAGCGTTCCCCGCGCGCGGGCTTCTGTCCGGACGGCACTGCGGCGCCGCCAATCCGGCAGTCACGGAAAATTACTTCCTTATTCTTCAGAGAATTACGGAGTAATTCCGTTTTCCCTCCCGGCTCTCCGCGAGTAGAATCGGAGCGGGACAAGCGCGAGCTTTCCCGCGGCGGACCCGCCTGACGGCGATTCGCCCCCCATTCCGCCGGCGCTTTCGAACGCCGGCCGTTTCCTGCATCTTCCTGGCAGTCTGGAGAACCGGTTCCAGCCCGCGCGCACGAGCGGGCGGTTGCGCCGGACCAGGCCGCCAGCCTTAATCGGGGAGAATTCCGTGGCTCGTTTCGATGTGGTGTTTGAAGGCGGCGGCGCGAAGGGAGTCGCGTTCGCCGGTGCGCTGGAGGTTCTGGCCGCGCGCGGCCATGAACTCGGCCGGGTGGTCGGCGCCTCGGCCGGAGCCATCGCCGCGACGTTGAGCGCGGCGGGCTACAGTCCGGCCGAACTGGTGGCGGCGTCCACCGAGCGGGAGAACGGAAAACACCGTTTCGCCCGTTTTCTGGACCTGCCGGCGGCCGGCGACGGCCTGTCGCGGGCGGTCTGCGACCGCACGCTTACCATGAGCCTGCTGCGCAAGATCAACGTTCCGTTTCTGCCCTCGCGCCTGGAGGAGGCGCTTGACCGGCACATCATGGACGCCCTGCTGCGGCACCGGGTCTACGGGCGCGTCTTTTCGTTTCTCGAACACGGCGGCTTCTACGCGGGGCGCGAGTTCGTGCGCTGGCTGGAGGAGAAACTGGCCGCCAAGGGAATCGTCAAGACCGATACGCTGTGGGACTTCGCCCGCCAGACCCGCTCGGATCTTTCGCTGATCGTCTCCGACACCACCGACATGGAGATGCTGGTGTTGAATCACCGCACCGCGCCGCTGGTACCGGTCACACAGGCGGTGCGGATGTCGATGAGCATTCCACTGGTCTGGCAGGAGGTGGTCTGGAAGGAAGAGTGGGGCCAGTATCTCGGCCGCCCGAAGGCCGGGAACGTCATGGTGGACGG
>CAKZVG010000744.1 GCA_937921835.1 uncultured Bryobacteraceae bacterium
GGGCGCTCGACAAGGACATCGACCGCGCCGGCGAGGCGTTGCGTGGCGGGGCGCGCACGCGGATCCACGTCTTTTGCGCCACCAGCAAGATCCACCGTGAGCACAAGTTGCGCAAGGGCAAGGAGGAGATTCTGCGTCTGAGCGTCGAGTCGATCCGGCACGCGCTGACGTACACGCCGGATGTCGAGTTCTCCCCCGAAGACGCCAGCCGCACGGAACTGGAGTTTCTGGAGGAGATCGTCGCGGCGGCGATCGAGGCGGGGGCGACGACGATCAACCTTCCGGACACGGTGGGCTACGCGATGCCGCAGAGTTACGGGGCGATGTTCGCGCACCTGCTGCGGAAGCTGCCGCAGATCCGCCAGAAGGGAATAGTGCTGTCGGCGCACTGCCACAATGACCTCGGCCTGGCGGTGGCGAACTCGCTGGCGGCTGTTGAGAACGGGGCCCGGCAGGTGGAGTGCACGGTCAATGGCATCGGCGAGCGGGCCGGAAATGCGGCGCTTGAGGAGCTGGTGATGGCGCTGCGCACGCGTGCGGACCACTTCACCGCCGTCTGCGGGACGCCCGTCACGACGGCCATCGACACCACCCGGATCGTGCCGGTGTCGCGCATGGTGTCCAGCCTCACGGGGCTGCAGGTCCAGCGGAACAAGGCGATCGTCGGGGAGAACGCCTTCGCGCACGAGTCGGGCATCCATCAGGACGGCATGCTCAAGTACCGCGAGACGTACGAGATCATGGACCCCGCGACGGTGGGGCTGAGCAAGACCAACCTCGTGCTGGGCAAGCACTCGGGCCGGGCGGCGTTGCGGGACCGGATTGCCACGCTGGGGTACCGGATTTCCGACGAGCAGCTCGAGGCGGTGTTCGTGCGTTTCAAGGCGCTGGCGGACAAGAAGAAGGAGGTGTTTGACGAGGACATCGAGGCGCTGGTGGATGAGCAGTTGGAGCTCGCGCCGGGGCTGTGGAGGCTGGAGGGGCTGCAGGTGATGACCGGCTCGGGGACGATACCGACGGCAACGGTCACGCTCATCGACTCCAACGGGCAGAAGGTGCAGGACGCGAGCGTGGGGGACGGCCCTGTGGATGCGATTTACTCTGCCATCGCCAGGCTTACGGGCGTCAAGACCACGTTGCGGGACTACCGCATCCGTGCGGTGTCGCGTGGAAAGGAGGCGCAGGGCGAGGTGCAGATCGAGCTCGAACACTCCGGCGTTCGCATATCAGGGCGGGGGCTGAGCACGGACATTCTGGAGGCTTCGGCGCTGGCGTACCTTGCGGCGGTCAACCGGTTGAGGTCGCTCGGGGCGCGTGAGCGTCGGGTGACTCAGCACTCGGCGGTGTGAACGGCTTGTAAGCGGCGGAAAGGCCGGCGAGAATCGGGTTTGCCGATGGGACGTTCGCCGACCATGTTGCCCGGTTCTGCCGGCGGGGGCAGTCGTGAGGCGCGGGAGACACCGCTGCTGCTGCTGCTGGGCGTTCCGGTGATGGCGGTGGTGCTGGCGGGCGTCGCCCTGTACGTGGCGCTAGTGAAGGTTCCCGCGGATGCCGCGCGGGAGAAGCAGACGGAGCTGGTGCTGCGGCTGACGGGGATTTCGGCTCCGATCACGAACCAGCTTTCGGCCGTTTACATGGACGCCGATGGCGATGGCACCGCGGACCGCCCGTCGGACCCCAACTTGTGGCTGAGGCCCGCGACCTTGCGGTTTTCCTATCTGGCCGCGGAGGACGCCGACCAGCTCGAGCCGGTGTTCCGGGAGTTGCTCGCGCACCTCGCGGCGGCGACCGGCCGGCCGGTGGATTTCATGGCATTCCGGTCGGTCGAGGACCAGCTTCGGGCGGTGCGGGACGGGTCGGTGCATCTGACGGCATTCAACACGGGGAACGTGCCGCGGGCGGTGAACGTGGCGGGATTCGTGCCGGTGGTGGTGTTCGGGGACGAGTCGGGCGACATCCGCCACCGCGGCCTGCTGATCGTGCCGGCCGCGTCGCCTGTCGAGCGGCTGACGGACGCGCGAGGCGGCGATGTATTTCTCACACATCCCGGCTCGAACTCCGGGTATCGCTGGCCGCTGTTGACGCTCCGCAGGGCCGGGCTGCTGCCCGAGCGCGATTATCGGATTCGATACACGGGCGGTCACGAAGAGTCGATCGCGGCGGTCGCTTCGGGGCAGGCGACGGGGCTGACGGCGGTGGCGTCGGATGTGCTGGACCGGGCGATCGCGCGGGGGGCGATTTCGGCGGGAGCGTACCGGGTGATCGCGACGTCGGAGGCGTTTCCGTCGGCGGCGCTGGGCCACCCGCATCACCTTGACCCGGAGATCGCCCGGGCCTTGCGCGACGGGCTGCTGGATTTCCGCTGGGCGGGCTCCGGACTGGAGCGCGAGTTTTCCCCGACGGGTCGGCGGCGGTTCGTACCGGTGACGTACAAGGACGACTTCGCCCTGGTGCGGCGGATCGACGATGACCTGGGGGTGCGTCATCGTCCGCCGCAGTAGCTTTAGCGTCCGGGGCTCGGGCAAGCCTAACCTCCTCGATCTATGCGCCCCCCCGCCACAGCCGCGGCGGCACCGCCCGCGCAAAACGCACCCCGCACGGGTCTGGGCGTGTCGCTCGGCGTGACCGCTTATCTGCTGTGGGGGGTGTTGCCGCTGTACCTCCACCCGCTGGCGGGCAAGGTCTCGACGCTGCAGATCCTGTGCCATCGCGTGGTGTGGTCCGTGGTGCTGCTGGTGGGGCTGCTCACGGTGACGCGGCTTTGGGGACAGGTGTACACGGCGGTGGCGAGCCGTCGGACCTTGGGGTGGCTTTGCCTTTCCACGATGCTCGTCGGCGTTAACTGGTTCACGTTCACGTACGTCGCGACGCACGGGCAGGTGATTCAGTCGGCGCTGGGGTATTTCATTACGCCGCTGGTATCGGCGATGCTTGGGGTGGTGTTCCTCAAGGAGCGGCTGCGGCCGGTGCAGGTCGTGGCGTTCCTGATCGCGCTGGCGGGCGTGGTGACGCTGGGGTTGATGCTCGGGGTTGCCCCCAGGGCGGCGTTGGTGCTGGCGGTGTCGTGGGGGTTGTACGGGCTGGTGCGGAAGGTGGCGCCGGTCGAAGCGGTGGCGGGCCTGGCGGTGGAGACGGCGATTTTGCTGGTGCCCGCGGCGAGCTATCTAGTGTACGCCGCAGCGTGGAATGTCGAGGGAGGGCGTCTCCCGGCGGGGCTGCTGCTGTACGTCGCGCTGGGATGCGGGCTGTTCACCACCGTGCCGCTGCTGTGCTTTTCGCGAGCGGCACGCATCCTGCGGCTATCGACGGTGGGGTTC
>CAKZVG010000745.1 GCA_937921835.1 uncultured Bryobacteraceae bacterium
GCTCCCGCGAGAACGCGCGGAAATCCTCGTACATCGCGCCCCGCCGCACCTGGGGGTCGGGCCGGGCTTCGAGCAGCGCCCCGAAGGAAGCGAAGGACGTCTTCCACGCCGCGTTGAGCTTTTCGATGGCCCCATAGCGCCCTTCAAGGAACTTTCCGAAGGCGCGCGCGGAGTTCGGAGCCCAGACATAGCGGTGGAGGTTGCGGTGCTCTCGCTCGTTGTCGGCGAACCAGAGGGCGTACCAGGGCTTGCCGCGCACCGGTTCGGCCGCCGAGCGGACCGTCTGCCGCAGCGCCGCCTCCCAGCGCGGATCGAAGGGATCCGGAAACGCGTGGTTGAAGCCGCCAATCTTGGCCGCCTGCGCGGCCGGCGTGCCGGGATTGGCGCCGCTGGCGTCGACCACCGTGTCGTAGTCGGCGCCCACTCGCGATTGCAGGCTACGCATCTGCCACAGGGGCGGATCCCCGGCCGCCGTCCGGCGCGCGTTGACCTCGCTCCAGCGCGCGACGTTGTGCCAGCCGGCGAGCGAATTGAAGCCCAGCTCGCGCATTTGGCGGTACACCCGGTCCTCGTGCGCCGCGTCCGCCGGAGCTGGGATCATGGCATCGGTTCCCAGCGAGAAAAAGGCCCGCCCCTCGGGGGTCACCATCCACCATGCGCCGTTGTGCCTTTCCACGCGCACGTAACGCGAGGCGGGCAGCTTGCGCGGCGGCGCGGGACGGGTTAGGCGCGGTGGCTTCTCCGGGAAGAGCGGCGGTTCATAGCCCTTGGCGGCCGCCAGGTCGGTGAACCAGACCCGGCCGCCGGTCAACTCGTGCAGGCCGAAGGACACCCGTATGGAATCGGCTTTGGCCGGCGCACGGAACACCGGGAAGCGGAACCCGGTCCATCGATCGGCGGGCGCCAGCGAGAACGATCTCGAGGCGAGCGCCTGCTCCCCGGCCAGGAAATCCACCCGCACTACGGCCTGGCGCGGGTAGAGGTTCTCGGTCCGGTAACGCCCCCGGACGGTCGCCTCGACGAAGGGCAAGGGGCGACTGTAAGACAGCCGCGCTCCCGACGAACCCGCCCACCATGGACCGGCCACCAGGCATCGGCCGGCGCCGCACGGCTCCACCCGCAAGGTGACGGCCTCATCTTCGGAGACACCCTCCGGGAGGCGCACCTGGCGCGACCACTCCCTGGCCTCAAGAGGCAGCTTGAGTTCGTCCGCACCGGCGCCCGCGAGAGCCGCCAGGCTCAAACTGAACAACCATCGCGGTGTGCTCAAGGTTCCCCCACACGGCGGCCGGCGCCGCAACCGAAGGTGCTCTACCAGCCGGCCACCGCGGCCGGCTCTTAGAAATCAATGCGGGCGCTGAGCTGAATCTGGCGGTTGCCCGACACGCTCGTCACCTGGCCGAAGTTGGGATTGGTCACCGAGGTCTGGATCCCACCCAGGTTGTGGCGGTTGAAAAGATTCAGCATTTCCGCCCGGATCTGGAAGCGGTATTTTTCCTTGATAAAGTGCGCCTTCTGAAGGCCGAAGTCTTCACTGATGGTGCCAAAGCCGCGTGTCTGCGCGTAGCGCGGAGCGGAGGTCCCGAGGGTTAGCGGAGGCGGGTCCGAAAAGAGCGCCTTGTTCAGGTAAGTGTTCACCGCCGACGGGATGTTCGAAAACTCGAACTTCGACTTGTCGAAGGCGGCGTTCTTCATCTCACCGGGCGCGATATTGGCCCGGTTGAGCGCGCCGTTCCAGCCGCCCGAAAGCGGGAAGGATCCGCCAAAGCCGAGCGGCGTGCCGCTGTAGTAGTTGAGAATCGCCGACAGCGCCCAGCCGCCCGCGGCGGCGTCCAGCCACCGATTCCAGCCCGAACCGAGGCGCTTGCCGCGCCCCATCGGAAGCTGGTAGCTCGAATAGAGCTTGAACATCTGCGGGCGGTCCCATGAGGTGACCGCCTTTTCCAAGCGGAGATTGTAGTAGTCCAGGGGCCCGGAATTGCCGTCGATGAGCGAGGACTCCACGTTTGCCAGGTTTTTCGACCAGACGTAGTTCCCATACAGGTTGAATCCGTGGGAGAGCTGCTGGTCGAAGGTGATCTGAAGCGCGTGGTAAGTCGAAAACCCGAGCGGGGATCCCCAAACGTTGACGGTCTGATTGCCTTGCACCTGTGGATACGGCCGCAGCGCGCTGGCCACCGTGCCGCGGAATCCGGCGAAAGGATACCGAATACCGTTGCGGATCGCGTCCTGCTCGCTGGTGACCGGGTTGTTCAAACTTGCCCCGAACCTGGCCATGGCCTCGTAGGGAAGCTGATTCAGACGATTCAGCTCGCTCGCCTTGAGACGAGTCCCCTTGGTTCCGATGTAGCCGATGTCGACGATCAGCTTGCTGGTGATCTCCCGCTGGATATTGAGGTTCCAGGTCTGCACATAAGGCGTCTGGCCATACGCCGGATCGATCATACCGGGACGCGAGCGGTTCCCCCACGACACAACGCAACGCCAGCGTAATGTGCTGAAGGGCTTCATAGGGAGAGCTGGTGCAGAGCGTGACACTTCTCGGCGACGTGGGGGGTATGGACTCGACGGGGCAGCCGAACCCCGGCGCTGATAAGCA
>CAKZVG010000746.1 GCA_937921835.1 uncultured Bryobacteraceae bacterium
GCAGCCGCGCCGGCGAGCCGTGGTCGCTCGAACTCAACGCGGCCAGCCGTTGCGAGTACGGCAAGGGCGCCTGCCCGGTGGCGGACAGTCTCTTCGAGCGCAGCATCATCATCCCGATTCCCTCCTGCCTCAGCGCGCGCGACGAAGACAGCGTCGTCGAAGCGTTCCGGCGGGTGCTGGGCCAATAGGCGCGTGTTCGCGGCGGAAGCCCAGCGCCGAGTCCTAGGCGGCGCCGTGGATCCGCTGGAGCAGCCAGGCCATGTTGCGGCCGAGCGTCTGCATCGTGCGTTGGCCCTCGGCGTCGAGTTCCACGTCGCCCTTGTCCTGTCCGAAGGCCAGGTTCCAGTAACTCGAACCCGGCACCACCATCTCACTGATCAGGAAGAAATGATTGAGGGTATCGAAGGCGTGGATCCCGCCACCGCGGCGCAGGGCCACCACGCCCGCGCCCACTTTGCGGCGCAGCAGGTGTCCGTTCTGCCGCGAGACGTAACCCGCGCGGTCGATCAGCGCTTTCATCTCGGCGGTTACGTCGCTGAAGTAAGTCGGCGAACCGAGCAGGATGCCGTCGGCGTCCCACATCTTACCGAGAAACGAATTGCCGTCGTCCTCGATCGAACAGCGGCGGTTCTGCTGCTCCTTGCACTTCATGCAGGCGCTACAACCGCGGATCTCCGCGCCGCCCACTTGCAGCGTCTCGGTCTCGATCCCCTCCTTCTCCAACTCGCCAAGAACCAGACGGATCAACAGCGACGTGTTTCCGTCCGGACGGGGACTGCCATTGAATGCCACAACTTTCATGGACGATGCCTCCGGTTACTTAGTAAGATGACTCAAATGATACGGCCTGGTGGCCCAGCACCCGCGGAATTCGGCACACCGCGTAGCCGTTCTCGTGACGGAACGGGAGCGCGCTGTTTTGCGGCACCAGCGCGGCGCGCGCGGGCGCCCGGTCCATCCTTACTCTCAGCTCCACGTTCTCCAGCAATCCGGGATCCTCGATGATGTCGATGTCCGGCGCGCGGCGCGTCAGCGGGTAATAGAGGATGTGGACGACGTGGCGCGGGCCCTGCCGAAGCACCGTCACCTGGGCCGTCGAAGGCAGCCCCGGAGCGAGCACCAGGGGCGCCGGCAGCAGTTGCCGCAGCAGTACCCCGACCACCTGCTTGTACACGCCGTAGCCGTCCTGGGCATACGAGCGGAAAATCGGGTTGGCGATGTAGACCACCTTGCCCTTGCGGGTGATGACCGGTTCCCCCGTCCGCCGGCCGAGCGGGGTCTGTTTGTGCGAGCAGAACTGCTCCTTCGAACGGTCGAAGTATGGAAACCCGTAAGTGGCCAGTATCTCCACGCCTGCCTCCGCGGCCACCGAGCTTCCAGGCTGATAGAGAAAGTACGGCGTGTCGTCCAGGTTCGGGAAATGCTCACGGGCAATGAGCAGATAAGATCCCCGGAACCTGGCCGGACCCAGGTATCGCACGCCGAGCGCCCCGATCGCGAAGCGCCGCGCCTCCGGCTCGAGCAGGCTTTCGTGAGAAACCACCAGCGCGCCACCACCCGCCAGGTAGGACTCCACCTTCGCAGCCAGCGCCGCCGACGGACGGATCTCATCCGGCAGGATGACTACTTTGTACGGTGTGAAGTCCGAATCCAGGTCCAGCACGTTGAACTGCTGATGCAGTTCGAGCAGCATATTGGTGAAGCCCTGATCAACCAACGGCACCTTCTGGGTGGTCATGTCGGGATTGGTGGCCGCCACCGACATCACGCCGATATCGGCCGCCGCCTCGGCCCCGCGGCACCAGGGCTCCAGGGCCTCCACCTTGCGGTAAGTCCTGCCGATGCGCAAGTAAGTGGCCGCGTCCAGACGCCCGCGAGGATGTAACTGATCCCCCACGCACACCTTGACGCCATTAGCCAGGAAGTTCAGGCATTCGTAATCGAGCGCGGCCTGGTTCTTCAGACCTCCGAAATCGCCCCAGGATTTATGGAACCGCCCGGTCATTCCCACCACCTCCTTGCCGAGCGTGCGCAGGTAGCGGACGCGCTGCTGGAAGTGGGAATAACCCCATCCGCCGGTCGGCAGGCTTTCGAGCTCGATGTGGCTGAACAGCGGCATCTCGTCGCGCACTCCGATGACGATACGGCTGTTGAAGAACACCGCGCCCTGGGGGAGCTTGGCCCGAACCAGGTCGAAGAGTTTTTGCTCCACGCGCATGGCCACCAGCTTGTTGTGCCTGTAAGTGTCGCCGGCCGAATCGCTCAACCCCAGTTTCTTGCGCTCCGCACGGCACCATTTGCAGAAACAACCGCCGGGCGGCTGCTTCAGGATGTCGAACCAGCCCCCGTGCACGTCGTAGTTGTCCAGGATTTCCTTGTTCTCCGCGATGACCTGATCCAGATAGGGCGTATTCATGCACAGCCACGGCCAGGTGTCGTCGAGCGGGCGGCCCACCGGCTTGCCATCCGCCGTGATGGCGCGCCACTCCGGATGCCGTGCCGCCTGGAGGACGTCCCAGACGAGCGAGTAGTAGTAGTTGACGGCGATCCCTTCGCGCCGCAGCGCCCGCACCATTTCCCCCAGCAGGTCGAACTTGAGAGCCGGGTGCCGGGCGGCGATTTTGGTGTCGTAATAGGCCCAGCCGTGGTGGCACTTGGCGAACACGTTGATCGAGTTGACGCGCGCGTCGCGCAGCGTGGCGGCGAACTCCTCGGCGTTGAACGCGGCGCCCACGTCGCCGATGAGTTCGCTGGTGTGAAAGTCGAGGTGAATCTGGCGGAAGGGCATGCCGCCCGGCGCGGGAGCCGCGAACGTGGGCGCCAGCGCCGCCGCCGTACCGAAAAACGATCTTCGAGTCATGGCGCTAACGCCGATGATACCCCGCCCCGGCCCGGCGTTGACTGGGGCTTTCCAAACGAGCGATAACAGGGATTCGGCCATGAGCGGGATCGTGGGCAGTATCGACCTCGGCGGCACCACAACGGCGTGCGCCATCGCCACGGTGGATGGCGAAATCCTGCGGCGGAAGACCATTTCCACGCTTTCCTCCGAAGGACCCGAAGCCGTGCTGGAGCGCGTCGGCCGCACTCTCGGGGAACTGGCGGCGGAAGCGGGAGCGCGTCCGGAGGCGATCGGCATGGGCGTTCCGGGCCTGGTCGACCTGTCGCGCGGCGCCACACTGTTCCTGCCCAACCTGCCCACCCAGTGGCGCGGCGTTCCCGTGGCGCGAATCCTCGGCGACCGTTTCGGCTGCCCGGTGTTTCTGCTGAACGACGTGCGCATCGCGACGCTTGGGGAATTGACCTTCGGGGCCGGAAGGAACGTCCGCACTTTCGTCTTTTTCGCGCTCGGCACCGGCGTGGGCGGCGGCTTGGTGGTGGACGGCAAGCTGCGCCTCGGGCCGCTGGGGGCGGCGGGCGAACTCGGCCACCAGACCATCGTTCCCGACGGCCTGCTTTGCGGCTGCGGCAACCGCGGCTGCCTGGAGACGCTGGCCAGCGGCCCGGCGCTCATCGCCGAGGGCGTCCGGTTGTTGCGCAGCGGCATGGCGCCGCGGCTGCACGAGATGGTGGCGGGCGACGCGGGCGCGGTAACGCCGAAAGAAATCGCCGCGGCCGCCGAGGCCGGCGACGAAACGCTGCGGGCGGCCATTGGCCGCATGGCCGGGTATCTCGGCATCGGCGTCGCCAACGTCATTACCGCTCTGCATCCCGAGATGGTCGTGCTGGGCGGCGGCGTGGCCGCCATCGAGGCGCTCCTCGACGGCGTACGGGCCGAGGTGCGGCAGCGGGTCCGGATGTTCCCGGTGGACGGCGTGCGCATCGAACGGTCGGTGCTGGGCGACCAGGCCGGAATTTATGGAGGCATCGCGCTGGCCCGCGGCGGCGGCGCCTCGCGGCCGGGGCCCGACGGCATCGAATAACAGGAGATAGCATGCAACTTGGATTTGTAAGCGCCATTGTTCCCGAACTTACTCTTGAGGAAGTGGCCGGCTTCGCGCACGCCTCCGGCTACCGCTGCGTGGAGTTGATGTGCTGGCCCACGGGCAAGGCGGAGCGCCGCTACGCGGGCGTCACACACATCGACGTGGCCCACCTCAACGCCGGCGGCGCCGAGCACATCCAGGAGGTCATGGCCGCCCACGAGGTCTCCATCAGCGGCTTGGGTTACTATCCGAACCCCCTTACGCCGGACCGCGCCGAAGCCGAAATCTGCATCGCCCATCTGCGCAAGGTCATCGACGCCGCCCGACTGCTCGGCGTGTCCACCGTGAATACCTTCGTCGGCCGCGACTGGACCAAAACGGTGGACGGGAACTGGCCGCGCTTCCGCGAGGTCTGGCCGCCGCTGGTGGAGTACGCCGCCGCCCAGGGCATCAACATCGCCATCGAAAACTGCCCCATGCTCTTCACCGGCGACGAATGGCCGGGCGGCAAGAACCTTGCCCACAGCCCGGCCGTCTGGCGGCGCATGTTCGAGGAAATCCCCAGCCCGAACTTCGGTCTCAATTACGACCCGTCGCACCTGGTCTGGCAACAGATGGACTACCTGCGCCCGTTGCGCGAGTTCGCCTCGCGAATCCTGCACGTGCACGCCAAGGACGCGCGCGTCGACCGCGAGCGCCTGAACGAGGTCGGCATCCTCGCCACGCCGCTCGAATACCATTCGCCAAAACTGCCGGGATTGGGCGAGATCGACTGGGGGCGTTTCTTCTCGGTGCTCGGCGACACCGGCTACAACGGGCCGGTGTGCGTCGAGGTGGAGGACCGCGCCTACGAGAAGTCGCTGGAGAGCCGCAAGCAGGCGCTGCGCCAGTGCCAGCGCTTTCTGGCGCAGTTCGTCTCCTGACTCGCGCGCGCGCCATCCGCCTTTCTCGCGGGCGCTTTCGCGCCGCCGCGCTATAATGTGCTAGGCAACCGCCCGGAGGAGGCGCCCTTGCTTACCGCTTTTCCGCATGCAGCCGCCGCTTGAAGAACTCGCGTTCCGCGACCCGGCCCGGGCGGCGGACAACCTGTCGCGGCTCGCGGGCGCCGTACCTCCGGGGGTGTTTCAACGCCTCCGCGTCCTGCTGGGGTCGGCGGCGGATCCGGACCGGGCGCTGCACTGGCTGGATGCGCTCGAGCAACGCAATCGCGCGGCCTTCCAGCGGATCACGCGCTCCAAGGCGCTGCTGCAACTGCTGATCCAGGTCTTTTCCTACAGCCGCTTCCTCTCCGAGGAGATCCTTCAGCACCCGGAGTGGCTGGAGGAACTTCCCGGCTCGGGGGATTTGCACCGCATCCTTAGCAGCGAAGAATTCCGGGAGCGCCTCGAGCGCTTTCTCGGCAATGAAGAGGGTCCGCCCCCGGCGGTACTGCTGGCGCAGTTCCGGCGCCGGAAGATCCTGCGGATTCTGCTGCGCGACGTGCTGGGCTACTGCACGCTGCCGGAAGTCACCGAGGAGTTGTCGAATCTCGCCGACGCGATTCTGGACGTCACGTACCGCCGCATCCGGAGCGAACTCGTGAAACGTCACGGCGAGCCGCGCATGGAGTCGGCGGACGGCTCTGTCAAGGAGGCGGGCTTCTCGATCCTG
>CAKZVG010000747.1 GCA_937921835.1 uncultured Bryobacteraceae bacterium
GGATGTCGTTCCTGCGCGAGGTGCCGCCGCCGGTTTCGATCTCGCCCGCCGCCCAGTGGTGGTAGGGGCTCTGCTCGGATCCGGAGGTGTTGACCACCGCCGGGTCGAGCGCCGCCAGCTTGAACGGATTGCGGGTGATGAGCGGCAGTTCCCGCACCATCTTGTTGTCGATGGTCAGATCGCGCGTCGAGGTGTTGAACTGAATCGCCGCCGGCGTCTCGGTCACTTCGATGGTCTGGCTGGCGGCGCCGACCTGCAACTCGACGTCCAGCGTCACGTCGCCGCGGGTCTGGACCAGGATGTTCTGCTGGACGAATTTCCGGAAACCGCTGGCCTCGACGGTCAGCGAGTAAGTTCCCGGATCGACAAAGTCGAATACAAAAGTGCCGGTGGCCGAGCTTTCGCGGACGGTCTCGACGCCTTGTCCGACGTTGGTTAAGGTGACCTTCGCGCCGGTGACGACGGCCTGGGTCGCGTCAGTCACCCGGCCTTGCACGCGGGCGCGGTAGTCCTGCCCGGAAACAAGGGTGGTCAGCAGAAAAAGAGAATAGCAGGCGCGGGTCATGAGCATTCCGCTCCGGCGGCTGGAGAGCATGGCGCCTCCCGACTATGGTTGCGCCGTTCGAGGCACCCAACCCCGAACGGCGGAAGTCCCAAACGGCCCAGCCCCCGCGGGAAACCGCGGAGGCGGGAACTCCCTCAATTGGCAGCCACGAGCGCCAACCCCGTTCTGAAAGGCGTCCGGGCTGATTGCCGTCATTCATTCAATTGCAATTGGGCGGAAAAGTCAAGCTGCGGGCGCGAGATTTCTTCAGGGCTGGGCGGGCGCGCCGCCGGTAGCGGCTTGCCCGGGAACCTGAAGGTCTGAAATGATGTTGGAGTGACGCCACGAACCAGCAAACCAACCACCCGCCGCGCCTTTCTCGCGCAGTCCGCGGCCGTTCCCGCGGCCGCCTCACCGCTGTTGGCGCCGGGACCGCGGGCGGAACGGCGGCCGAACATCCTATTCGCCCTGGCCGACGACTGGCTGGGGGCCCACACCTCCATTGGTGGCGATCCGCTCGTCAAGACCCCCACCTTCGACCGCATCTCGCGCGCCGGCGTGCGCTTCACCAACGCTTTCGTCAGCGCGCCCTCCTGCACGCCTTCGCGGGCGGCGATGCTCACCGGGCAATGGCACTGGCGCCTCGAGGGAGGCGCGAACCTCGGTGGGACGCTGCCCGCCAAGTTCCCGGTATATCCGGATCTGCTTGAGGCCCAGGGCTACCACGTCGGCTTCACCCGCAAAGGCTGGGGGCCGGGCAACCATGAGCCGGGCGGCAGGAAGCGCAATCCGGCGGGGCCGCAGTTCAAGGAGTTCGCCGAGTTCCTTTCCGCGCGCCCCAAGGACGCGCCCTTCTGTTTCTGGTTCGGCACCACCGACCCCCACCGCCCGTACGCTTGGGAGAGCGGCGTCAACAGCGGCATGCGCCTGGATGACGCGCGCGTGCCTCCGTACTTCCCGGACCACGAAATCGTGCGCAAGGACATCTGCGATTACGCCTTCGAGGTTCAGCGCTTCGACCGCGAAACGGGTGAGTTGCTGGCCATGATTGAGAAAGCGGGTGAACTCGACAACACCATCGTGGTGATGTCGGGTGACAACGGCTGGCCCTTCCCGCGCGCCAAGGCGACGCTGTACGAGGCCGGAACGCACGTCGCGCTGGCCGTCGCCTGGGGGGCGCGCGCCGCCGGCGGGCGCGTGGTGGAGGATTTCGTCAGTCTCGCCGACCTGGCGCCGACGTTCCTCGAAGCAGCCGGCATCCGTCCGCCCGAACAGATGTCCGCCCGCAGCCTGCTGGGAATTCTCACCTCGGGCAAGTCCGGCCGGGTCGAAGCGCGCCGCGATCACATCCTTACCGGCATGGAGCGGCATGTGCCGTGCCGGGGCGAGTCCCGCGGCGGTTACCCGATGCGCGCGCTACGCAATCGCGATTTCCACTTGATCCGCAACTTCCAGCCGGACCGCTGGCCGGCGGGCGACCCCAACGGCGTCGAGCAGTCCGACAGCGGACCATATTCCTACGAGGAACTTGTCAAGAACACCTTCGCCGCCTTCGCCGACATCGACGCCGGCCCCACCAAGGCGTACATGGTGACGCGCCGCAACCAGCCCGAGGTGCGGCGGTTGCTCGATCTGGCCACCGCCAAGCGCCCCGAACGCGAGCTTTACGATCTCAAGAAGGATCCTTACCAGTTGCGGAACGTAGCCGGCGATCCGGCTTACGCGGACATCCTCAAACGCCTCGACGCGCAGTTGACGGCCGAACTGAAGGCCAGCGGCGATCCGCGCGTGCTCAGCGGCCTGGATTTCGACCAATACCCGCGCTATCAGCGCATTTCCGCGCTCGACGACGAAAAGAAAAAGAAGAAGAGGTGAGGACCGGCCATGCCCCCCTGTATCTTCCGCCCTTTGATTTGCGCCCTTTTGCTCGCCGCCATGGCGCCGGCGGCTCAGGCGGATCCCGTGCGGCTGTTGCTGGTCACGGGCGGCCATGAGCATGAGCTGACGTTCTACGAGATGTTCCTGGGCCGCGAAGACTACAACGTCACCGTCAATCCGCACCCGAAAGCCATCCGGCCCTGGCTCTCCAAGCGCATTGACGTGCTCGTGCTTTACGACCTGGCCGAGGTCTCCGACCAAGCCGAGCGCCAGCACCTGCGGGCTTTCCTCGAATCCGGCAAGGGCCTGGTCGTGCTGCACCACGCCATCGCCAACAACCAGCAGTGGCCGTGGTGGAGCCAGGAGGTCGTCGGCGGGCGCTACGTCCTTAAGGGGGAGCCCGGCACTCCGCCGTCCACTTACAAGCACGACGTTGACATGGAGGTGCGGCCCGTGGCCACACATCCGGTGGTCGAAGGCGTCGGGCCGTTCCGCATCCGCGACGAGGCGTACAAGGGCATGTGGATTTCGCCCCAGGTGAAGGTGCTGCTCGAAACGGACAGCCCGGAGAACGACAAGCCTCTGGCATGGATCGGCCCGTACGCGAAATCGCGCGTGGTCTTCCTTCAACTCGGGCACGGCAGCGACGCGCACCGCCATCCTTCCTACCGCAAGTTGGTGCACAACGCCATCGCTTGGGCGGCGGGTAGACGCTGACGGCGGGATGGGGATTCCGGAACTGCTCACCGGGATCCGGCGCTGCCGGGCGGAACGCGCCGGCCTGGAACTTCGAGCGGGACAGGCGGCCTTCTTCCGCGAAATCAAGGTGTGGCACGCGGCCGCCGTTTCGCCGCTTCAGGAGGCGAAAAAGGAACGCCACGCTTCCGGCGTTTTCGCCATCTCGTACGTCTTATCTCAATAACGGAGACGACATGGTAGAGAAGGAGACCCGTCCCGCGCGTCCGCGCGAAGTGGCCGCTTTCCTCGTGCCGCGCCGGCGCCACGCCTTGCGCCTCCTGCCGAGCTACGCGGCGGAGAAGATGACGCCCGCAACCCGGGCGCGGGTGCCCGCATGACCAGGGCCGCGCTCCTGCTGCTGGTCCCCATCGCCGCCTGGACCGCCGCTCCGGTGTGTGTGTCCGGCGCGAATGTCGCCAGCTTGAGCCTCTCCGTCCAGCCGCCGGACGGCCCGGCGCTGCCGCTCAGAGAGGTCGACCTGATCCCAGAGGGCGCCAGGATCCTGTACCAGCCCGCGGCGAAGCGCGCCGCCGCATCCAAGGACGCGCGCATCGCGCTGGTCCTGATCCCGCTCGGCGCGCCCGGCCATCCCGTGATTCTG
>CAKZVG010000748.1 GCA_937921835.1 uncultured Bryobacteraceae bacterium
GGCGGACCGGCCGCGGCTGCCTGCTGACGTATAAGGGAACGCCCGAGCCGGGGAGGCACAAGACGCGGGAGGAACTGGAGGCGGAGTTCGCGGGCGAGGGGGCGCTTGAGAGCATCCTGGAGCGTCTCGGCTTCGTTCCGGTGTTCCGCTACGAGAAGTATCGCACCGAGTACGGACGGCCAGGAGAGGAAGGCGTGGCGACGCTCGACGAGACGCCCATCGGCGTGTTTGTCGAACTGGAAGGCAGCGGCGGCTGGATCGACGCCGCGGCGCGCGGACTGGAGTTCGAGGAGGACCAATACATCCTGGCCAGCTATGTGTCGCTTTACCTGGAGCACTGCGCCGCGCGAGGTCTCGCGCCCGGCCCGGGGATGGTGTTCCCGGGTACGCCGGGAGAACCTTAGACGAAATTGCCTTAGTACTCGAAATAGAACTTGCCGCGTGGTTTGCGGCGGGCTATATTCATCATGAGATCGCCGCTCAGTACGCATGAGAGTTTTAGTACGATTGTGAGATTCTGCGGCGCTGATTGGAAGTGTCTTAATGATCGGAAGCCTGATCATCCTGACAGTATCGTTAGCTCTGTTCGCTTACTGGTTCCGATACACCTGTCTGCTCATCCTGAGCGCGAAACCCGCCAAGGACTACTCCGGGCAGGTGGCGGCGAACAACCGCATGGCCTTCCCCGCCGTGCGGCGGCAGTTGCAGGGGGAACCCGCTAGCGGGCAACTGCGCGCCCTCCAAGCTTCCCTGGACAACGACTACCGGGTGATTCAGTATCTGCTGCGGCACGCCAAGGATCTCGACGCCGAAGCCGCGCCGGTCGAGCAGTTCATGCTGGCGGCCGACTACCGGATGATGAAGCTGTTGTATGCGGTATCGCGGTGGATGGGTCTCCCCGGAGCGCGCCGGGCGCTGGCGGAGATGGCGGACATCATCTCCTACTTCGCCCATGCCATCGGTGAGCGGACAGTAGCGGCGCCGGGCGCCGTTTCGCGGTAAGCTCGCCGGAGCTTGCGGCGGCAGGACCGCGCCCGCTTTGTCCTACAATGGAAGTGTGAAGCCAGACGATATCCTGCAACAATCGGCCGCGCGGCTGGCGCGGGTTCGGCAGGAGATCGGCAAGGTAATTGTGGGCCAGCAGGACGCCGTGGACGGCGTTCTTATCTGTCTGCTGGCCGGAGGGCACGTTCTGCTCGAAGGCGTGCCGGGCTTGGGCAAGACGACTCTCCTGCGGACTCTCTCCCGCGTTCTTCACCTCAAGTACTCCCGTATTCAGTTCACGCCCGATCTCATGCCGGCCGACATCATCGGCAGCATGATGATCGAAACCGACGACCGCGGAGCGAAGAGCCTGCGCTTCCAGCCCGGGCCGATCTTCGCCAACCTGGTGCTGGCCGACGAGATCAACCGCGCCACGCCGAAGACGCAGTCCGCGCTGCTCGAAGCGATGCAGGAGCGGACCGTCACCAGCGGCAACTCCACGCACGAACTCTCCCCCCCTTTCCTGGTGATGGCCACCCAGAACCCGATCGAGATGGAGGGCACCTACCCGCTGCCGGAAGCGCAGCTTGACCGATTTCTGATGAAAGTGGTCGTTGAATATCCCTCGCGCGAGGATCTCAACCGGATTCTCGAGCGGACCATCCAAAAGGAAGAGATCCATCTGGAGACGGTGGTAGGGCGGGAGGAGATCCTCGAACTTCGCCGGGTGTGCCGGGAGGTGCTGGTGGCGCCGCACGTGCAGGATTTCGCGGTCGACCTGGTGATGGCCACCCAGCCCGGGTCGGGCTACTCGCACGAACTGGCGGAGAAGTACATCCGCTACGGGAGTTCGCCCCGCGGGGGCCAGTCGCTGCTGGAATGCGGCCGTGTACTGGCGCTGCTGCGGGGGAGGCTGCACCTGAGCATCGACGACATCCAGGACATCGCCGTCTCCGTGCTGCGGCACCGCATCATCCTGAATTTCGACGCGCACGCCGACGGCCAGACGCCGGATACCATTCTGCGGCGGATCCTCGAAACCATGCGGGCGAGCGCGAGCCGTAACTGACATGGTAGTTTCCGGACACAGCCGCACCGGAAGGCCGCGCGGGCGGTGGTAAGCGCGCCATGGCCACGGCCCCTCTGATCGAACGCGACTTCCTCGAGAAGCTGGAACGGATGACCATCCGCTGGCGGAAGTCCTTTCAGGGGCTGGTCGGCGGCCATAATCGCTCGCGCTTCCCGGGCGCGGGGCAGGAATTTTTCGACCACCGCCACTTTCACCACGGCGACGATCTGCGGGCGGTGAACTGGCGCGCCTATCTGCGCCTGGAGAAGCTTTTCCTCAAGCTGTTCCAGGTGGAGCCGCGGGTGCCGGTGCGCCTGTTGCTGGACACCAGCGAGTCCATGGCGACCGGCGCATCGTCCAAGTTCGACTATGCGCGCCGCCTGGCCGCGGCGCTGTGCTACATCGGGCTGGTGCGCCTGGACAGCATCGTGGTGCATCCGTTCGCCGCTTCGCTCGGAGACCCGTTTCTGTCCACCGGCGGGCGCCACCGCCTGGCTCCGACCGTGGAGTTCCTCTCGCAGCTCTCACCTGGAGGCCGGACCAGCTACCTGAACGTCTCCAAGGAATTCATCACCCGCTACGCGCAGCGCGGAGTGGCGATCGTTCTCTCGGACTTCCTGGACGACGCCGGCTGCGAGCGGCCGTTGCAGTACCTGGCGGACTTCGGCCACGAACTGCTGCTGTTGCAGGTGTGGGCCGAGGAAGACCGCGAGCCGCCCTGGGAAGGGGAGCTGGAACTGGTGGACGCCGAGACCGGCGCGCGCCTGGAGATGGCCTTCGGCCCGGCGGCGCGGGAGAACTATGTGCGCTCCTTTGACGCCTTCTCCCGCTCGCTTCAGGAACTGGCCGCGCGCACGGGCGGGCGCTATGTCGGGCTTCCGACCTCGATGCCCATCGAGGAGGCGGTCTTCGGGCCCCTGGTGCGGATGAAGGCGATTGAGTGATGTTTTTTCTGAATTTCTCCCTCGCCGAGTTTGCCGCGTTCTTCGGCGCGGTGTCCGCGGTGACGGTGGCGCTTTATCTGCTTGACCGTTCGCGGCGGCGGCAGGTGGTGGCCACGCTGCGTTTCTGGGCGGCCTCGGACCGGCCGCCGGAAATGAGGCGCCGCAAGAAGATTCAGCAGCCGTGGTCGCTGCTGCTGCAACTGGCCGGGATGCTGCTGCTGCTCGTCGCGCTGGGGCAGTTGCGCTGGGGATCGCCGGAGCGCGCCACGCGCGACCACGTGCTGATTCTCGACACCTCGGCGTGGATGGCGGCGCGCACGGCGGGCGGGACGCTGCTCGACGAGGCCAAGCGGGACGCGGCGGCCTATCTGCGCGCGGTGCCGGCCAAGGACCGCGTGATGCTGGTGCGCGCCGATGCGCTGGCCACGCCGGCGACGCGCTTCGAGTCCAGCCGCAAGACAGTCGAGGAGGCGCTGCGCGCATCGCGCGCCGGCGCTTCCGCCCTCAACATCGAGCAGGCGCTCGACTTCGCGCGCCAGGTGCAGCGCCTCGAGGGGCGGTTGGCGGGCGAGGTGGTGTTCGTGGGCGCGGGCCGGATCTCCGAGAGCGAATCGCCCAGCCTGGCGGCCATTCCGAACCTGCGCGTACTGCCTACGGCGGCGGTTCCCGAAAACTGCGGGCTGCGTAAGATCGGCCTGCGACGCACGCCGGACGATCCGCTGCGCTGGGAGATCCTGGTGACGGTGCGCAACTACGGGACGCGCCCGCGCACTCTGCCGGTCGGGCTCTACTTCGGCAACGCGGTAATCGGTTCCGCCATGGTTCCACTGAAGCCGGGCGAGGAACGCAGCGCTGCGTTTTCCTACCGGACGAAGGCGGGCGGCTGGCTGGAGGCGCGCATCGAGGCCGAGGACGCTCTGGCGGAGGACAACCGCGCCGTGCTCGAACTGCCCGCGCCGCGCCTGCTGCGGGTGCTGGTCTACAGCGCCGAGCCGGATCTGCTGCGGCCCTTGTTCGCGGGCAATCCCCTGGTGGAGGCGGTGTACCGGCCGCCGGCGGCGTTCGATCCGGCGGCGCGGGCCGACATTTTTGTGCTGGACCGCTTCAGCCCTCCCGCAGCGCCCGAGGGCGGCACGGTCTGGATTGAGCCGCCGCTGGCGTCGTCCCCAGTGCGGGTGCGCTCGGTGACGAAGAACGTCCGGCTGACGCGCTGGACAAGCGAGCACGAACTGGGCGCCGGGCTGCATTCCCAGGGGCTCCGGCTGGACGAAGCCGAGGTGTACAGCGCCGCTCCGGGTGACATCGCGGTGGCCGAGTGTGAGACGGGGCCGATTATTCTGGCGCGTCCGGGCAGGTTCAAGACGGTGGTGTTCGGCTTCCATCCCGTACGCTCGCCGCTGCGCTATGAATTGACCACGCCGCTGGTATTCGCCAACGTGCTGCGCTGGATGGAGCCGGGGATCTTCCGGCGCTGGGAGTTGAGCGGCGGAAGCGCCGGCACGGTGACGCTCGCCCTGGACAAGGCGGTTCCGCAGGAGGAGATCCGGGTGGTGACCGACCACGACCGCCCGCTGCCTTTCACGGTGCAGGGCAACGTGGTGCGGTTCTTCGCCGGCGCGCCGCAGACCGTGCGGGTGAACACCCGCGAGCACGAATACGTTTACTCGCTCACGCTCCCCGAGGTGGCGGAAGCCGTCTGGGAGCCCCCCCGGCAGGCCAAGCGAGGCATACCCCCGGCGGCTGCCGGCGGGCCCGCCTCGCGCGATATCTGGCAGGCTCTCGCGCTGGCCGGGGCGCTGGTGCTGGTGATCGAGTGGCTCCTGTTCGGCCGCGGGCGCTTCGGTTCCGCGCGCCTGCGCCTGTTTCCGTGGCGCACGGCGGAGACGGGGGCGCCGGCCCGGAGGAAGGCGTCGTGAGCTTCGAACGCTCCTGGGTGTTGTTGCTGGCTTGGCTGCCGGCGGTGTGGGCTTACTTCTACTGGAAACAGACCCCGCGCAAGCTCTCGCTGTTATTGAAGGCGCTGGTGGTGTTACTGGTGCTGCTGGCGCTCAGCGAGCCGCGGATCGACCTGGCCGAAACCAAGGTGGCAGTGGCGGTGTTGGTGGACACCTCGGCCAGCGTCCCGGCGCGGGACCTGGAACGCGCTTCGGAGCTGGCCGGCGCCATCGGGAAGGCTCGCGGCCGGCACTGGGTGCGGGTGCTGCCCTTCGCGCGCTCGACGCGCGCCCCTTTGCCCGGGGAACGAGGCCGGGAGTGGAGATTCCAGCACACCGCTGGCCCCGCCGGGGAAGCGACAGACCTCGAAGCCGCGCTGCGCGAGGCCATCGCCGTGCTGCCGCCGGGCATGGTGCCGCGGCTGGCGCTGATCTCCGACGGCAAGGAGAACCGCGGCAGCATTGCGCGCGCCGCCTGGCAGGCCGGGCAGCTCGGAATTCCCATCGACACCTTCGCGCTGGAGGGCAAGGAGCGCCCCGGGCTGCTGCTGGAGTCCGTGAGCATGCCCACGCTGGCCTTCACTGGCGACCGTTTTCCGGTCGATCTGGTGGTGAGTTCGCCGCGTCCCACCAGCGGCGTGGTGGAGCTTTTCGCCGAAGGCAAGCTGCTCGGATCCCGCCCCGTCCAGATCGAGGCGGGCAACAGCCCGCTGCGGGTCCACGCCAGCGTGAGCGAGCCGGGGGCCATCGAGATCGGCATCGCGCTGAAGGCCGAGGGCCTGGGCCAGGTGCGCCACGCGCAAGCCGTCACTCTGCGGCGCCCGCGACTGCTCTACGTCTCGGACGATCCGCCGGGAACCGGGCGGCACTTCCTGGAGATCCTGGCGGCGTCGAGGTTCGAGGCCGAGGAAGTCCCGGCGCTCGGCCCGGACATCGATCTCGACCGCTACCAGATCGCCGTGCTGAACAATCAGGACCTGGAGGCATTGCCGCAAGCCTGGAAGTCGGACCTTGAGCGGTTCGTGAAACAAGGCGGCGGGCTGTTGGTCATCGGCGGCGAGCGCAACGTGTACGCCGACCGCAAGAAGAAAGAGGAAGACCCGCTCGAGCGGACGCTGCCGGCCAAGCTCGCACCGCCCCGCTCGCCCGAAGGCACCTGCGTGGTCCTGATCGTGGATAAGTCTTCGTCCATGGAAGGGCGCAAGATGGAGCTGGCGCGCATGGCCGCCGTCGGCGTGATCGAGAATCTGCGTCCCATCGATCTGGTGGGCGTGCTGATTTTCGACAACTCCTTTCAGTGGGCGGTGCCGATCCGGCGCGCCGAGGACCGCGGGCTGATCAAGCGGATGGTGGCCGGCATCATGGCCGACGGCGGCACGCAGATCGCTCCCGCGCTGGCGGAGTCCTACCGCCGGATCCTGCCGGTGCGCGCCACCTACAAACACATCGTGCTGCTCACCGACGGGATCTCCGAGGAGGGCGACAGCATTTCGCTCGCCAAGGAAGCGGCCATGAACAAGGTGACCATCTCAACCGTGGGCCTCGGGCAGGACGTCAACCGCGCCTATCTTGAGAAAGTGGCCTCGCTCGCCAAGGGCCGTTCCTACTTTCTCACCGACCCTTCGGGATTGGAGCAGATTCTGCTGCGCGACGTGATGGAGCATACCGGCTCGACGGCTATCGAGAAGCCCGTCACGGTGTCGGTCGTGAAGAAGACCGAGATCCTCGAAGGCGTCGGCATGGAGTCCGCTCCCCCGCTCAAAGGGTACGTGAAGTTCGAGGCCAAGCCGACGGCGGACACCATCCTCATGGTGGAGAAGGATCCTCTGCTATCGCGCTGGCAGTTCGGGCTGGGACGGGCCGCGGTCTTCGCCTCCGACGCCAAGAGCCGCTGGGCTGAGCAGTGGGTGAGCTGGAAGGGCTTCGACCGTTTCTGGGCCAACCTGCTGCGCGACCTGCTGCCGCACTCGCACAGCGGGGAAGCCACGCTCGAATACGACAGCGCCAACGGCGCCCTGGTGGCCGACTACCGGCTGGCGCACGGCGTCGCCGAACCCGCGCGGATTCCTGACATTTTCGTCTTCGGACCGGACGGCTTCCAGCGGCCGATGCCGGTGGCCAAGGTGGCGGCGGGCGCCTACCGGGGATCGCTCCCGGTGGGCCACCGCCAGGGATTGTTCCGGGTGCGGCCGCTTGAGGAGTCGCGCGTGTTCCCGGAGATCGGCCTGTTCCGTCCGGTGGAGGAACTGAACGAGTACGGCAACGACGCGTCCCTGCTGCGGCAGGTCTCGGAGTTCACCGGCGGGAGGCACAACCCCGACCCGGCGGCGCTGTTCGAGGCGGACGGGCGGTCGATCGCCTCCTCGATGCGCTTGTGGCCGCTGCTGATCGCGCTGGCGCTGCTGGCCAACCTGGCGGAGCTGATCCACCGCAAGTGGAAGGGCGTGCTCGAAGGCTTCCGGCGCCGCTGAAGCGCCCGCGCGCTAGCGCGCGATCTGGCGCCACTCGCGCTCGTAGTAGCGCACCAGGATCTGGTCGTTCAGCCGGTTGGGTTCGGCTGCGACGCGCCGCATGTCGTTGGGGAAAACGAACAACTGGGGCAGGTTCGCGGCCGACAGGAAACGCAGGCCCGCGGGCAGCGCCAGCGGCGGCTCATACGGGCGGCGGCCGGCCAGCACGAATCCCCATTCGCCGAACGACGGCACGTAGACATGGTACGGCCAGGCGCGCAGGCCGGCCTGCTCGATGGTGGTCACGATCGACCAGAACGACTGCCGCGCGAACAGCGGCGAAGTGCTCTGGATGGCGGCGTAGCCGGGCTCGCTCAGATGCTTCGACAGCAGCCGGTAGAAGGCCGTGGTGTAGAGTTTGCCGAGCGAGAAGTTGGTCGGGTCGGGGAAATCGACGGCGATGAAGTCATAGACTTCGGCGCTGGCTTCGAGCCACGGAAAGGCGTCGGCGTTGACAATGCGCACCTTGGGGGATTTCAGCGCGCCGGCGTTCAGCCCGGTGAGCAGGGGGTGGGTCGAAAACAGCGTGGTCATCTCGGGATCGAGGTCCACGAGCGTCACCGACTCCAGGTCCGGATACTTCAGGATCTCGCGCACCGCCAGACCGTCGCCGCCGCCCAGCACGAGCACGCGCCGCGCCGGAACTGCCGCCAGCCCGGGATGCACCAGCGCCTCGTGATATCGGTACTCGTCGCGCGAGCTGAATTGCAGGTGCGAGCTCAGGAACAGCCGTATGTCGTCCTTCCAGCGCGTGAGCACGAT
>CAKZVG010000749.1 GCA_937921835.1 uncultured Bryobacteraceae bacterium
CGCGCACGCCCGAGAAGCTCTTCGAGAGGTCCTCGCAAACCAGCCGCCTGGGCTCAGCGTCCGGCATAGTTCACACGCGCGCGGTCCAGCAAGGCGGCGCCCAGAATCACCACCCCCTTCACCGTCAGCACCATGAAGAAAGCCAGGCCCATCAGGTTCACCGCGTTGTCGATCAGCGTCACGAACACGACCCCGCCGAGCGTCCAGGGCACCTTGCCGCGCCCGCCGAAGAGGCTCGTGCCGCCGATCACCGCCGCCGCGATGACGTCCAGCAGGATTCGCTGCCCCATCAGCGGCGAGCCGGTCTCCAGCCGCGCGGTGTAGAGGATGGAAGCCACCGCCGCGCACAGCCCGCTGAACAGGTAGGCCAGCGTCAGCACCCGCGCCACCGGCACCCCCGAAACGCGCGCCGTCCTGGCGTTCATCCCCACCGCGTACAAGCGCCGCCCGTGCCAGGTGCGCGAAAGCGCCAGGTGCGCGCCCGCCGCGGCCGCCAGCGTAATGACCACCGGCCACGCGCCGCTGCCAAGGGCGAGGAAAGACGCGGGCAGATTGTGGATGTTCCGCGAGCGCGTCAGCCAGATGGCGAGCCCGCTGAAAAACATCATCGAGGTCAGCGTCACCATGAACGGCGGCATGGCCAGCCGCGCCACCGAGACGCCGTTCACCAGTCCGATGGCCAGCCCGGCGGCCAGCATCACCGCGATGCCCGCCGCCGCCGATCCCGGCTCGCCCCCGCGGGTCATCGCCAAAGCCCCGCAGGTGCTGGCCATCGCGATCGCCGACGTCACCGAAAGGTCGATGCCGCCCCCGATCAGCACGGCGGTCTGCCCGATGGCGGCCACCGCCAGCGGCAGCATGTTCGAGAACATGTTCGAGAGATTGCGGGGCGAGGCCAGCCCCGGCACGGCGGGCGCCAGCAGCGCGAAGCAGGCCAGGCACAACCACAGCACGAAGTACTCGGAGAACAGCACGCGCGCGAAAACCCGCATCCTCGGCCCGCCGCTACTTCGCGATGTTCGCGCCCCACATGCGCGGCGCCAGCTCGGCCATGTTGCCGGCGTGAATGACGAAACCCTTGTCCACGATGCGCGCCGGCGGCTGCTTTCCCGCCCTCCAGTCGAGCACCGCGCGAACCGTCTCGGCGGTGTCGAAATACAGGTCCTGGACGCCGACGGCGTCGACGTAACCTTCCTGGAGCATGCGCCAGGCGGTGGCGTCGCCGTCGAAGGTGCCCAGCAGCACGTGCCCCGGCTCGCCGCGCTTCTTGTACTTCCCCGCCGTCTTCAAGGCCGAGGCCACCGAGGGCAACAGCAGGTCGGAGGAGGAAAACAGAAAGTCGATGTCCGGGTTGGCCTGAAGCGCGTTGGTCAACCCGGCCAGCGCCTTCTCCTGGTTCCACTCGGTGGGGATGCGGGCCACCACATCGATCCATTTCGCGTGCGGCTTGATGGCGTCCTCGAAGCCGTCGCGGCGGCCGATGGAGTTGATGTCGCCCAGGTCCCCGATCAGGATCGCGGCTTTATGTTTCCGCCCCGTCTTCGCCGCCTCCCGCGCCAGGTAGTCCACGGTGTCCCGGGCGATGGAGTAATTGTCGGCCACCACCGCGACCGAGACCGCGTCGCTTTCAGCCGGCGGGCGGTTGAACAGAACGATCGGGATGTTGGCCTTGTTCGCCTCGCGGATCATCGGGATGATGGTCTGGGCGTCCTTCGGGACGACGATGATGCCGTCCACGCGGCGGGTGATGAAGTTGCGGATCTGCTCGAACTGCCGGTTGGCGTCGCCGTCGGCGATGGCTTCGAGCATGCGCGCGTTGTGCTTCTTCAACTCCGCCTCGATGGCGTTGCGGCTGGCCACCCAGTATTCGGTCTGGAGCGTCTCAAACGCCACCCCGACCGTGAGCTGGCCCGGGCCGCCTGTCGAGCCGCAGCCCGCCAGCAGCGCGGCCAGCGGGATCAAGGGAAGCGCCTTACGCATGGTGGTAAACATCCCATCCAAGATAGGTTTCAAACGCCTCCGCCAGCACCGCGGCGCTGCGCGAGGCGTTCATGGCGGCGTGATGCTCGAAGCCGTTCTTGCAGATATAGCGCAGCAGCTTCTGGAGGCCGGGCACCTCCACCACCGCGCGCGCGCCGAAGGTGGACAGCGGATCGTCGGTGAAGCGCCCCTCGCCGACATAGCTCCGGATGCGCCCGGCGCGGTCGTCGGTGCTCACGCGCGCGAAGGTCACCGGACCCGCCGGCGTCCTTCCCGCGACCGCACCAAAGGTGTTCTGCTCGCCCAGGATGGTGCCGAGGATCTCGGCCGTGCGCACCTGGATGTCCGGCAGGAAGGCCTTGGCCCAGTTGCCGCAATGGAAGAAGACGCACTTGTCGGGATCGCCGCCGTAGTTGTTGTTCCAGTCCACCAGCGCGCTGGGCGTGCCCGAGGCGAGTTGGAGCGCGTACATGGCCAGCACGCCGGTAATGTCCACCTCGCAGGCGCTCGGCAGCAGCTTGTCGCTCAGCATGCTCATGATGGTGCAGGCGTTGACGCCGTAGTTGGCCTGAATCGAGGTCCAGCACTGAAGCGCGGTCGCGTTCAGGTCGTAGTATTTCATCCAGTCCTCGATCACCAGCGCGAGCTTGGCCATGCGGGCGAGCGGCGCCAGCGGCACCCGCGACGTGTCGGCGTAGCCGCGGATCTCTTCGAGCTTGGCCGTCACCCGCGGGTCGCTGTCGCCCAGCTTCTCCGCCGCGCCGAAGACCTCGGACAAGTCGATGGTGCTGACGCTGACGCCGGCGCTTTCGAGCAGCTTCTCGCTGTAGCGCGTGGTGTTGAAGGCGTTGGGACGCGCGCCCACGGCGCCGATGCGCGCCCCGCGGATGCCGTTCACCACCCGGCAGATGCCCAGGAAGCGCTTCAGGTCCTCTTTGAACTCCTCCTGCCTGGGATGCACGGTGTGCGTCGTGGTCAGGGTGAAGGGGATGCCGTACTGGCGCAGGTTGTTGCACACCGAGACCTTGCCGCAGAAGGCGTCGCGGCGGCGTTCGACGGTGAACTGCTCGAGCGCGTCCGGGTAAGCCTGCACCAGCACCGGAACGCCGAGCCCGGCCAGCTTCAATGTATCCGCCACACCCTTCTCGTCGCCGAAGTTGGGCAGCGTCACCAGCACGCCCTCGATGGCCTCGCGACGGGCGCGGAACAGGGCGGCGCAGCGCTTGGCGTGCTCCCAGGTCTCGACCGCGCCCAGCTTGGTGTCGTTCTCCTCGAGCAGAACGGGCTCGATGCCGAGCTCGCCGAACACCTCGAGGATGTCGGCGCGTCCTTCGGTGACCAGCCGGTCCGGGAAGAAATCCCGGTTGCCGATAATGACCGCCAGCGTCGGTTTGCTCATCGCGTCTCTCCCTGGGCGGCCGCTTGCGCCGCCGCGCTGAACTGATCCTGCTCCATGCGCAGGCTGAAGACGGTGGTGTCGCGCACCGGTTCCACCGCGGCGTAGGTGATCAGGCCGCCTTTTGCGACCGGAACCTTGACCTTGCATCCTTTCGCCAGCCCGATCGGCAGGGCGCCGGCCCGGCGAGCTTCATCGTAGATCATACAGCCGGCGTGGTGCGTGCGCCCGCCGATTCCCTCGAGCACGTCGCCGGGCGCGAGATCGCGCTTGGCGATGGCGGTCACCTCGGCGCTCGGATGATCGAGCGGTTGCATGGTGGGCCGGCGGTAGAGCCCGATCATGGCCACCGTCAGCGGCACTTCCATGCTGCACAGATGGAAGGGCCGGAAGAGCGTGTACGTCGGCCCGGGGCCCATGTCGCGCAGCACCAGGCACTGGCGCAGGCGCGGCACATCGGTGGTGACCACCAGGAAGACGCCCGGCGCCACCTGTCCCACGGCGTAATCGACCACCCCTTTCCGGCTCAGAATCCCGCCATCCTGCTTGAGCTTGAAGACGTCCTTGAGCTGCGGCACGGAAGTGCTCGGCCCGTGCATGTTGGGCACGTCGGGCGTCAGGCCGGTCGAGTTGGCCACGCAGGCCATCTCGATCATGGTCTTCGAGCCGTCGACGAACTCCACCAGCATCATCGGGTTCAACCCGCGCCGCCGGGCTTCGGCCTCGTACGCCTCGGGGACCGCGTCGCGGTTGAGCGGATTGTTCTTGCCCTTGCCGGCGGCGACGATCTCCAGGCCCAGCGCGCGCGCGAAGCTGTAGAGCTCCATCAGCGCCGCCGGCTCGTCGCCCGCCGCCATGCTGTAGATCACGCCCGCCCTCTCGGCGCGCCGCCGCAGCGCGGCCCCGATGGTGACGTCGGCCTCGACGTTCATCATCACCAGGTGCTTGCCGTGCGCGAAGCAGTCGAGCGCAATCCGCGCGCCCGCTTCCGGGTGTCCGGTGGCGTCCACCACCGATTCGGCGTCCTCGATTTGCGGGATCAATCCTCCGTCCTCGGCGGCCACGAACTTGCCCGCGCGAACGGCGTCGTTGGCCTCCCCCGCGGTGCGCGCCACCACCACCTGATCCTTCGGCACTCCGGCGATCGCGTAGCCTTCGAGCACCCGGCCGAGGTCGATGTCGGCCACCGCCACGGCTTCAAGGCCGCGCATCTGCCGGACCTGCGCCATCATGTCCACGCCCATCTGTCCCGCGCCCACGATGGCGAACCGGATGGGACGGCCGGCTGCTTCCCTGGCCGCGAGGTCCTCATGAATCCCAATCACAACAAAGCTCCCTGGTTTGGAATGACGACGGCCTTCAACACGCGGCCGCCGCGGATGTCGTACAGCGCCTTTTCGGTCTCTTCGATCGCGTAAGTGGTGATGAGCTTGTCGGCGCGGATGGCGCCCGAAGCCAGCAGTTCGAGCGCCTGCCGGTGGTAACGCGGATGATAGGAGAAGTTGCCCACCAGCCGCAGTTCCGAGTAGTGCACCCGGTTGATGTCGAGCGCCACGCTGGCCTCGGCCGCCGGCAGGCCGCCGAACAGCCCGATCCGTCCGCGCTTGCGGACAAGCTGAAGCGAATTTGCCACCGCGGCCGCCGAAGGCGCGGCGACGATCACGCAGTCGGCGCCCACCCCGCCGGTGGCGGCCTTCACCGCGGCGGCCGGGTCCTCCCGCGAAGCCTCGATCGTAAGGCCCGCGCCGAAGTCGTCGCGGGCGCGCGCCAGCCGGTTGCCCGACCGGGCGATGACGATCACCCGCGCGCCGCGCGCCCGCAGCAGTTCGAGGTGCAGAATGCCCATCGGCCCGCTTCCCACGACGGCCACCGTCTCGCCGGCGGCGATAGCGAGGTCATCGTGGCTGGCGAGCACCGAGCACAGCGGCTCGGACAGCGCCGCGTGCAGCATCGGCAGCCCTTCGGGAATGGGATGGATGATGCCGTGATCGAGAATCCGCTTCGTGAGCAGCATGCAGTCGGCCAGCCCGCCGTCCATGTGCTTGCCGAGGATGGCAAGCGAGTCGCACAGGTTGAACATCTCGCGGCGGCAGTAGTAACACGTCCCGCAATGGACGTCGGCGGCCAGCGCCACACGGTCGCCCGGCTTCCAGCGGGCGGCGCCCTCGCCCACGGCTTCGATGACGCCCGCCGCCTCGTGCCCCGGAATGCGCCGCTCGCCGGTGAACTTGTCGCCCTGAAAAAAGCTGCGCGCGTCGCCGCCGCAGATGCCGCAAGCCGCCACCCGCAGCAGCGCCTCGCCCGGACCGCACCGCGGCGCCGGCAGCGACTCGACGCTGAGACGTTCCTTGCCCTGAAAGACTACCGCCTTCACTTGAGAATGTTCTCCTTCCGGATGCGCTCGCCCACGGCGCCGCCCGGGTGCGTGCGGGCGAAGTCCTCCCGGGTGTAGCCGCGCTCGGCCAGCACGGTTTCGCAGATCGCGTCCGCCACCGCCGAGTTGGCCAGCGAACTCTTGGTCGCCACCATTCCGAACGGGTCGCTGCCGCCGGGAATCTTCACCATCACCAGCGCGTCGGCCATCTGCCCGAGTTCCGATTCGGGCGCCTCGGTGAACGCCACCAGTTTCGCGCCGCGCTCCTTGGCGATGCGCGCGAAGGTGTTCACCTCGTGCGTCTTGCCCCCTTTGGAAATCAGCACCACCGTATCCTCGGCCCGCACCGCGCCGGAGCCGCCGTGCAGGCTGTCGGCCGGGCTGAGAAAAACCGCCGGCAGCCCGCTGCACGAAAGCAGGTGCGCGAAGCGCCGCGCGACCGCGTTCGAGGTCCCCGCGCCGCCCACCAGCACGTGCCCGCGCGTGGCCAGCAGCACATCCACGGCCTGGCTGGTCCGTTCGTCGAGCGCGTCGGCGAGCGCCATGAGAATGGCCGCCTCGCCGCGCAGCGTGGCGCGCATGCGCTCTAGACGAGAGCCGGAGTCCGGCATTCACTCCTCCAGTTGTGATAGAAGCTCCTCAGCGTGCCGTAGAGCTGCCGGAAGCGGCCAAAGGCGGCCGCGTAGGCCTCCGACATCTCCGCCCGCGGCCCCACCGTGCGCGCGATCCGCACGCACTCCCGGCGGGCCTGCTCCAGATCGCGGTAGCGGCCGACCGCCGTCTGCGCCAGCATGGCGCAGCCGAGCAGCGCCGCTTCCGGGTTCTCGAGCGTGGCGATTGGCCGGCCGAGCACCGTGGCCTTCAGCTCGAGCAGCGTAATGGACTTCGACCCGCCGCCCACCGCCCGCAGTTCGCTCACGGGGATGCCGAGTTCCTCCAGCCGCTCCAGGTTGAGACGCGCCTCGAAGGCCAGCGCGTCAGCCACCGCCTGGAACATGTCCCGGCGGCCGGTTTTGAGCGAAAGGCCCACGAAGCTGCCGCGCGAGAGGTGATCGCAGGTGGGCGTGCCGCTTCCGACGATGTGCGGAAGGAACAGGACCAGCGACGGCTCGACGCGCACCGCGCCCGCCAGGCCGGCCAGATCGCCTTCGAGAACGCCCGCGAACCACTCGAGCGACAACCCGCCCGACTGGTTGAGCGTGATGGTGAAGTAGCGGCCGCCGGCCGAATGGCAGTAGCAGGGGTAATTGGACTCCAGCATCGCCGGCGTCATGCGCGGCGC
>CAKZVG010000750.1 GCA_937921835.1 uncultured Bryobacteraceae bacterium
AGATCCCGGACACCGGCCCGCAGGTGGGTCCGGCCGGGCGCCAGCCGGGGCGGTACAACTCGATCATGGCCGGGTCGAAGGGCTACCTGGGCACCAGCGGCCGGGGCGAGGGCGTGGGACTGCTCCCCGGTTCGCGCTGGGCCGAGTACAAACTGCCGAATGCCTATCTGCCGCGCTCGCCGGGCGCCTCGGACGGCGAAAACGGTCCGGCCCACTGCCGCGACTGGGTCCGCGCCTGCAAAGGTGGCGCCCCGGCGTGTTCGGAGTTCAGCAAGGCTGCGCCTTTCACCGAATGGCTTGTGCTGGGCGCGGTGGCCACGCACTATGAAGGCAAGCTGCTGTGGGACCACGCCAGGATGGAATTCTCCAACAACAAAGACGCCACGCGCTGGATCAAGCCCGCCTTCCGCAAAGGGTGGGAGCTTTCGCTGTAACGGTTCCACGGCGCCGGACCGGCCACCGTCGGCGCTTCCCTTTGTACTGGTTCCCGCTGTACCTTGGTAGGAGCACACCGACATGCCGGTCCAGGGACGATATGAGATCCGGGAAACTCTCGGGCGCGGGGGGATGGGTGTTGTCTACCGCGCCTGGGACAGCGTCGTGCGGCGCGAAGTGGCGCTGAAGACCATCCGGGACGCTCCCAGCCGTCATTCCCTTTCGCTGTTCCAAAAAGAGTGCGCGCTGCTGTCGCAGATCAGCCATCCCAACATCGTCGAGATCTTCGATATCGGCGAACTGGAAGACGAGGGCGTCAATAAACCCTATTTCGTGATGCCGCTGCTGCCGGGCAAGACGCTGGAGGAGTTGATCGACGCCCAAAGCCCGCGCCTGACGCCGGAAACCGTGGTCGACATCATGGCGCAAGCCTGCCGCGGCCTCCAGGCGGCGCACGAGAAGGGGCTGATCCACCGCGACATCAAGCCCAGCAACCTGTTCATCCTGGACGACGACTCGGTGAAGCTGATCGACTTCGGCGTGGCGCAGATGGCCGACGCGCGCTCGACCATCGGGCACAAAGGCACGCTGCTCTACATGCCGCCGGAGCAACTCGAGATGAAGGGCGTCACGCCGCTCTCGGACCTGTTCTCCCTGGCCTTGGTCTGCTACGAGGCGCTCACCTTTCAGCGGGCCTTTGAGAGGCCGACCCAGGCCGAAATCGCGCGCGCCATTCTTGAAACCGTTCCTCCTTCGGCTTCCGAATTCAATCCGAAGGTGAACGCGACGCTAAGCCGCGTGGTGCACAAGGGCATGGCGAAGAACCCGCGGCATCGTTTCCAAAGCGCGCGGGAATTCGCCGAGGCGCTGCGCAAGGGGTTGCGCGAGGAGCCGCTCGATTTCCTCGACCCATCGCTGGTTCAGCCGCGCGTCGAGCGGGCGGCGCGCGCCTTTGAACAGGGCGACCTGGCCTTCGCCTCCGAGATCCTGGGTGAACTGGAGGCCGAAGGCGTGCTCGCGACCTCGGTCGCCTCGCTGCGAAGAGAGATCGACGCGGGTTTGCGCGCGCGCAAACTTGAGGAACTGACCGCCAGCGCCCGCACGCGCGCCAGCCAGCAGGAGTTCCTGCTCGCGCTTCAGAAGGTGGATGAGGCTCTCGAACTCGATCCGGGGAACGCCGGGATCCTGGCGCTGAGGGCGGAGATCGAGCAGGCGGACCTCGAACACAAGGTCGCGCGGACGCTCCGCCAGGCGGAAGCCCATCTCGCCGCCGCCGCGTTCAGCGACGCCCGCGGAGCCATCCAATACGTTTTGCGCCTGGATCCGGAGAACCCGCGAGCGCAGTCGCTGGCGGCGGAGATCGGCCGGGCGGAGCAGGAACTGGCCCGCAACCGCCAGGAGAAGGCGCAATTGTTCGAGGCCGCGCTTGAAGCCTACCAGGCGGGCGAGATCGGGCTGGCGCACGACAAGCTGGAGCGCCTGATGGCGGCCGAGAACCGCGCGCCCGAACCGGACAGTGAACTCCGCTCCCGCCGCCAGGCCCTCTGCGAGCAGGTGCGCGCGGAGCTGGACGCGATCCGCGCCTCTTATGCCGAGGCGCGAGGCCTCCTGGCCGCGCGGCATTTCGGCCAGGCGCTGGCCATCTGCGACACCTTGCTGGCACGCTACCCGGCGCATTCCCTCATCAAGGCGCTGAAGCTGGAGATCGAGGAACGCGGGCGCCTGGATCTGTCCGAGCGCATCGCCGACGTCAGCCGCCAGGTGGAGGCGGAGCCGGACCTGGGACGGCGCTTCGACATTCTGGAGGAAGCGGTGCGCCGCTACCCGGGTGAGGCCTACTTCGAGCGGGCGCTCCAGCTTGTGCGCGAGAAGCGCGATCTGGTGGCGTCGATGGCCGCGCGCGCCGAGGAGTTCGAACAGCGGGGCCTTTACCAGGAGGCGCTCGCGGAATGGGAGGCCATCGGCAGCGTCCACCCGCAGTATCCCGACCTGTCGTTTGAAGTCGCCCGCCTCGCGCACATGCGCGACGAGCAGGCCCGGCAGGAGGCGCGGCGGCGCACGCTCGACGAGGCCGGCCTGTGCATCGAGCTGTCGGATTGGGAGAGCGCCCTGAGGCTGCTGGAGGCGGCGCGCGACCGCTTCCCGGGCGACGAAGAACTCATCCGCCTGGAAGCGGCCGCGCAGGACGGCGCACAACGGCGCTGCAAGTCGCGCGAGTTGATGGACGAAGGGCAGAAGCTGTGCGCCTCGGGGTTGACCGAGCCGGGTCTGGCCCGCCTGCGGGAAGCCTGCCGGC
>CAKZVG010000751.1 GCA_937921835.1 uncultured Bryobacteraceae bacterium
GCCTGCCAGAGGCCGGCTCAGCGGATGACCGCGCTGCTGCGTCTGCCCGGAGGCCTGGCCGCCGTGATCTTCGACCTGGGCGCCGAGGAACCGGAAGCGTCCCCGGCCGCCGGTCTCGCGGTGGATCGCGTTCCGCTGCCCCGCGCGATGGGTGGCGCGCTAACGCTGCGCGTGTTGCAGCCCGCCCATCAGGCGGCGCCCTGGCGGGCGGTCGAAAGCGTCGAGATGGCGGGCGTTCGCCTGGCCGGCTGGGTAGTGCTGTTTCACGCCGCACCCACCAGCGCGCGTACGGCCGTGTCGTTCGCCGCGGGCGGGCCCACGCCGCTCAAGATCCTCACGGGTGGCCTCTCGCCCGGGATGTGGGACATCTGGCGGAACGGGTGGCTGGAAGACAATCTGGCCGCGGTCGCGCCGCGCGCAGGAGCGCTTTATTTCGAAGGCCGCCCCGGCAGCTATTTCCTTCGCCACCGGCCCTGACGCGCCCGTCAGCTTCCCTGCTGGCGCAACGCTTCCTCGTAGCCTTTCACCAGGTGATGGACGGCGAGATCGAAGAAACGCCCGGCGGAGTGTTCCAGTTCCTCCTCGGCATAGATTTCGACGCTGGTCTCGCCGACACCCTGGTCGCGGACGAAATCGAGAATCGCGCCCTTGATCAGGTGCAAGCCATGAACGCACTCGTGCAGCGGAACGTGTTCTTGGCTGCGCAGGCGCCCCAACCGCTCGTATTTCTGCGCCAGTTCGGTCTCTGGCGCGCCCAGCCAGTGTCCGAAGTTCTTCGCGTGCTCCATTCCCCAATCGCGCAGTTCGGACTCCGGGAGCTGCCGGATGTGAACCAGGTGCGGATCCTGGCGGACGCGCCGCACCAGGCGGGAGGCGATGGATTCCCAGTGGTCCTCCACCATGCTGATGAGCCGCGTGGAGAGCATGAGTTCCTCTTCCCATCCATACGCCTGCCGGCGGCGGGAGTCAATCCCCGCGTCTTCCCTCTTCCGCGCGCCTACTTCCTGGTGGTCAACGTCAGGCTGACCTGGGTGCCGTCTCCCGTTCCAACCGTTACCATGATGTTGCGTTTCTTGGCCGAATCCTCGGCCACCAGGACGCCGCCCTCGCCGCTGGTGGCCGTCATGGTGACCTTCCAGCCGGCCTGCTTCAACTCGTCGTTGTAGAAGCTGAGCACCTTGGCGGGCGCGTCGGAGGTCTTGAAGTGGAAGGCGGCGCTCTCTCCCTCTCCCCCCTGCATGCTCAAGGCGCCTTCCGGGGACGAACCCGGGTACGCGGGCACCCACTCGGGCAACTTGCCCGCCGTCGCGCCGAAGCGGGCCACTCCCTCGGGGGACTGCACCTCTACCTCGCCCGCGGATCCCTCCCCCCGGGCCGTGATCGTAACCGCTTCCTTACCCTCCTCCTGAAGAACGATTTTGCCCTGCCTGGCATCCTCGAAGTTCAGGACCATGACCTTGCCGGAACTCTTTTCGCGCACCCGGATGACGCCGCGGCGATCGTCCACGGAGAGCACCTCCAGGTCGGGATTCATCGCCGTGACGAACTTGGTGGCGGCCAGCGCCGGATTGGTGCGCATCAGGTCGGAATCGAGGCCGGCCTGCTGGGCCTTGTGAAACAGGAATACGCCGCCGGCGACCACCAGCAGCCCTCCGATGACAAACAGTCCGGCCACGGCAACCAGGATCCACACCAGCGGACTCACTCTGTTCCTGGGAGGTGGGGCGCCCGGATAGTTCGGGGGCGCAGAGTTGGGTTGGGGATAGTTGGGTTGCATGGCTGGCATTGTCGCACCAACACGGGCACGCGGGACTCGCCTGGAGGCGCGGAATCCCGCCGCCCGGGCGCCGGCAAAGTAAACTGGTGGTTCCGGCCGGGTGGACTGTGGGCGCTTCGCCCCGCCGGCGACGCCATGGCTTCGATGAAACGGATTCAAAGCTCGCTGGAGGGCGGCGTCGGGCGGATCCTGCTCGACAAGCCCGCCAGGATGAACGCGCTCGACCCCGAGATGCTGGCCGGGATCGAGCGGCTGGTCAACGATTGGGAAAACGCCGGCGCGAGCGTGGTGGTGCTCGGCTCCAGCAGCGCGCGCGCCTTCTGCGTGGGTGCGGACCTGGAGGTGCTCGCGGGCATGAACGAGACCACCATGCGCGAATGGGAACTGCTCGGCAGCCGCGTCCTGGACCGGTTGCAACGCTCGCCGCTGGTTTCGATCGCCGCCATCCCGGGGCACGCCCTCGGGGGTGGTCTCACCCTGGCCGCGGCCTGCGATTTCCGTGTCGCCGCGGACACGGCCGGGTTCGCGCAACCGGAGATCGGCCTGGGTTGGATTCCCGGCTGGTGCGGCGTGGCGCGGCTGGCGCGGCTCATCGGTCCTGGACGAGCCAAGGATCTGTGCATGACCGGCCGCCGCGTCAATGCGGCCGAGGCGGTGGTGATGGGCCTGATCAACGAAGCGGTCCCGGGGGAGCTCCTGCCGGCGCGGGTTGAGGAGTTCGCGGCCGGCCTCGCCGCCAGCAGTCCGGCGGCCTTGCGCGCCATCAAGGGCCTGGCTGCGTCGTGCGAGGTCCCTCCGGCCGCTACCGCTCCCAGCTTCGACGCGTTGGTGAACTCCTCGCTGCTGAAAGACCCGCGCGCACAGGCCGCCATCGCACGGTTCCTGGCGCGCAAAGCCGCTAAGGAGCCGCGATGAACCCCAAAGTCCTATCCGCCGAGGAAGCCGTCGCCGGAATTCCGGACCACGCGACGGTCAGCGTCAGCGGCGCG
>CAKZVG010000752.1 GCA_937921835.1 uncultured Bryobacteraceae bacterium
CCGCGAAAGAGAGATTGTGGGTGACGATGACGGAGGTGAGCCGGTGGGATTGGTGCAAGTCCTTGAGCAAGTCCATGATCATGGCGCCGGTGCGCGCGTCGAGATTGCCCGTGGGCTCGTCGGCCAGCAGCAGGCTGGGGCCGCCCACCAGCGCGCGGGCCAGCACCACCCGCTGCTGCTCGCCGCCCGACAGCTCGCCGGCGCGGTGCCTGGCGCGGGCGCGCAGGCCGAGTTCCTCGAGCCGCGCCAGGGCGGCGGGTTCGGCCTCCTCGCGCGGGACGCCGCGAATCAGCAGGGGCATCATAACGTTCTCGGCGGCGGTGAATTCGGGCAGCAGATAGTGAATCTGCCAGACGAAGCCCACTTCACGGTTTCGGTAGGCCGCCAGCTCGCGCTCGGAAAGCGCGGAGATCTCTTTGGAACGGAAATAGATAGAACCCGACGTCGGACGGTCGAGACCGCCCAGCAGGTGCAGCAGCGTACTCTTGCCGGCGCCGGATTCGCCCACCAGGGCGAGCCGTTCGCCCGGGGCGACTTCGAGGTTCAGGCCGTCGAAGACCACCAGCTCGTTCGCACCCGAGCGGTAGGTCTTCGTCAGCCCGAGTGCAACGAGCGTAGCCTCCTGTCCGCTGCTCGCTTCCAAGCCATTACCCCTATTTATAGGCTATCACGAAGCCGCGCCGCGGAATGAAGCGCGGGCCGGATGCGCCGGCCCGCCGGATCCGGCGCCCTGCTCAACGCTTCAGCATCTCGCGCGCGGCGTTGTGGCCCGGCGCGCCGATGACTCCGCCGCCCGGGTGCGCCCCCGAGCCGCACAGGAACAACCCGCGCACCGGCATGCGGTAGCGCGCCCAGCCCGCCGCCGGCCGCATGAAGAACATCTGGTCGAGCGTCATCTCGCCGTGAAAGATGTTGCCGTGGGTGAGGCCGAAGCGGCGTTCCAGATCGAGCGGCGTCAGCACCTGCCACGCGGCGGCGATGGAGCGGATGTTGGGTGCGTATTCCGCGATGACGTCCATCACCCGGCCGGCGTAGGATTCGCGCAGATCGTCCCAGTTGACCTCGCGCAGGCTGTATGGCGCGTACTGGAGGAATGCCCCCATGATGTGCTTGCCCGGCGGCGCCAGCGACGCGTCGTACAGGGTCGGGATGGTGAGTTCAATGAGCGGCGAATGCGACGGGCGCCCGTACTTGGCGTCGTCCCAGGCGCGCTCGACGTACTCGATGTTGGGGCAGATGTGCATGGTGGCGCGGTGCTGCGGCCCGGGCGCGCCGGGCAGCGCGGTGAACTCGGGCAGCGCCTCGAGCGCGAAATTGATCTTGAGCGAAGTCCCCTCGCAGCGCCACTTCCGGATGCCCGACACGAATTCGGGATCGAGATGCCGCTCCTCGACCAGGCGCAGAAAGGTCTGGACGGGATCCAGGCAACTGGCCACCTGGCGGGCGCGGATCTCCTCGCCGGATTCAAGCGCCACGCCTTGCACCGCTCCATCCTGGACCAGGATGCGCTCCACCGCCGCGCCGGTGCGGATTCGGGCGCCGCGCGAGCGGGCGCTCGAGGCGATGGCTTCCGAGACCGCGCCCATGCCCCCGCGCACGAAGCCCCACAGCCCGCGCTTGCCCGCTACCCCGCCCATGCAGTGGTGCAGCAGGATGTAGGCGGTTCCCGGCGACCGCGGTCCGGCGTTGGCGCCGATGACGCCGTCGGTGGCCAGCGTCACCTTCACTTCGTCGGACTCAAACCACTCATCCAGCAGATCGGCCGCGCTCATGGTGAAGATCTTCACCAGCGCCGCCAGATCGGCGCGCCCGAGGCCGCGGAACCGCCCCAGCAGGCGCAGGTAGTCGAGGTAATCGCCGGCGGCGCGCGGCGGGAACTCGGGCGGCGTGGTCAGCAGCAGCGGCTCGACGATCGCCGACAGGCGTTCCAGATACTGCTCGTACTTCGGAAAGCGCTCGGCGTCGCGGCGCGAGAACTTGCCGATCTCCTCGAGCGTGCGCCGGCCGTCCTGCCAGAAAAACAGCGTGCGCCCGTCCGGGAACGGCGAGAAGAAGGCCGGATCCTTGGCGTCCACGCGGTAGCCGAAGCGCTCCAGTTCGAGGTCGCGGATGATCCGTTCGTGCAGCAGGCTGGTCAGGTAGGCGGCGGTCGAGACGCGGAAGCCGGGCCAGACCTCCTCGGTGACCGCGCAGCCACCCACCAGTTCGCGGCGCTCCAGCAGCAGCACCTTGCGGCCGGCGCCCGCCAGGTAAGCGGCCGCCACCAGGCCGTTGTGCCCGGCCCCGATGATGATGGCGTCGTAGGTTTGCGGCATCGCTTTCAATTGTAGACCGGCGCCGGCGGAGGGTTCGGCCATTTTGGATCGAAAAGCACGGTTTCCCTGCCGATATGTCTCGCTTGAGGCTGGAAACGGAATCACCGGGCTCGGAACGGCCGGCGGCCCTGTTACGGGCCCTGCGGCGGATCCCGCCGTTCCACCCCGTCGCCGTGCGGCTGATCCGGATGGCGTCGGTCGAAACCACGCCGCTGGGGGAGATCGCCAGCCTGATCCGCTCCGACGCGGCCTTTTCGGCGGAGGTGCTGCGGCTGGCCAACTCCCCGCTGTTCGGCATGATGCGCGAAGTGTCGAGCATCATGCAGGCGGTCGCGCTGCTGGGGCTGCAACGGGTGCGCGCGCTGGCCTCGACGGTGGCGCTGCGGCAGTTTCTGGCGCGCGTGGCCCACTCCCGCGCGGCGCGGCTCTGCTGGCGGCACAACCTGGCCACCGCGCTGCTGGCCGAGGAACTCGCTTCGGCGTCCCTGCTCGACCGCGACGCGGCCTACACCTGCGGACTGATGCACGACCTGGGGCGGCTGGCCCTGCTGGCCCTCGATCCGGAAGCCATGGAGACGATCGTGGACCAGGCCGATTCCGGCGGCGCCGATCCCGGCGAACTCGAACGCCGCGTCTACGGCGCCAGCCACGCCGAAGCCGGCGCCTGGATCATGGAGCAGTGGAACTTCCCGCCGCTGCTGCGCTCCGTGGCGCACGCCCACCACCAGCCGCCCGCTCCGCCCTTCGATATCCCGGCGGCCGTGAGCCTGGCCTGCCGCGCCGCCGGCGCCCTCGGCTTCCAGTTCGCCGGCCCGGCGCCGGACTGGGAATGGAAGCAGTGGAAGCCGCTGCTGCCGCAACCGGCGGCCAACCTGCTCGATCGCGGCCGGGAACCCCTGCTCGAACTCGTGGCCATCCGCATCAACGCCTTCGAGTGCGCGCTGTGAACCCCTCGGCCGTTTCAACGCGCCTTGCGGATGCGGTAGTCCTCCACGTTGGGCATCTTCACCACCCGGCACATCTCGAACAACCGCGACCGCGCCCGCATCCCGATGCGCTCCCCCAGCGTGACCCGGTACTCCACTTGTCCCGGAAGCGCCGCCGAGCGCTCCGTCACCAGGAAGCCCGCGTCCGGGTCCGGCAGGTTGGTGGTGGCGATCACCGGCTTGCGGTGATTGCAGCGGTAGGTGATGATCGAGGTCACGGTATCCTCCACCCACTCCGTGACCCGGTGCGCGCCGACGTCGTCGAGCAAAAGGATCTCGGCGTCAAGAGCGGCCCGGAACGCTTCCTTGTCCGAGGCGCCCGAGGCGGCGTCATAGCCCGACCGGATGCGCTCGAGCAGGTTCTGATAGTCGAAGAACACGCCTTCGAAACCGCGCGAGATCAGAATCCGCAGCGCGGCCACCGCCAGGTGCGTCTTGCCCGTGCCGGGCTCGCCGATCAACAGCAGGCCCGGCTTCCCGCTGGCCGGGAACTCGCGCGCGTAGGAGCGCACCATCAGCAGCACGCCGGCCAGTCCGCGGTTGGCCGTGGGGTTGTCGGCCGGCAGCAGGAAATTGTCGAGCGACGCCTGGCGGTAGAGCGGAGGGATGCCCGCCCGCTCCTCGATCTCTCCAATCCGCGAGGTAATGGCGCAAGCGCAGCGCTCCGCGCCCGATGCGCCCTCGCGCTCGATAATCCGCCATCCCGTACCGCCGCATTGCGGACACACTTCTTCGGCCATGCTTCGCTCCGCCTCGCCGGATCATTTCGATGGTAACCGAAAACGTCGCCCGCGGCGCTGTGGACATTCTGTAAGATAGGCCCATGGCCCGCATCCTCATCGTTCTATTCATCGCCGCGTCAGCCTGCGCGCAACAGCCCCAGAAACGCCCGCTGCTGGCCGGCGAGGACTGGGTTCCGCTGTTCAACGGCAAGGATCTCTCCGGTTGGGTCGAGATCGGCAAGGAGAAGTGGACCGTCGAAAACGGCGTCATCCGCGGACAGGCCGTGAGCAAGGAGTACGGCTACCTGAAGACCGTCAAGGATTACAAGGACTTTCATCTCGCGATCCAGTTCAAGTGCGTGGGCGACGGCAACAGCGGCGTTTTCTTTCACGCCGCCTTTCAGCCCGGCACGCCCAAGATCACCCAGGGGCTTCAATTCGAAATCGACTGCGCCATGAACCGCCACACCGGCGGCATCTACGGCGACGGGCGGCAGTGGATCGTGTGGCCCGCGCCGGAGAACGAGGCCGTCGTGCGCCGCGGCGAGTGGAACGAGTACCTGCTCAAGGTGGAAGCCAACCGCTACGTGGCGCGGTTGAACGGCGTCGTGATGGTCGATTTCACCGATCCCGCCCCACGCTCCTTCGACGGCGGCATCGCCCTCCAGCTTCATTCCGGCGGACAGGGCGACATGATGTTCCGCGAGATCTGGATCCGCGATCTCTCCCGCCGCTGAGCACCCGGCCGGGATGCCGCGCCCGGGCTGCGCTACACTCGTCACAGAATGAAACACGCGCTGTTTCTCCTGGCCATGAGCGGCGCGCTTTCGGCCGCCGGGTTCAAAGCCGGAGTCGCCCGCATTGACATCACCCCCGAGGGTCCGATCTGGATGTCCGGCTACGCCAGCCGCAAGCAGCCTTCCCAGGGAGTCTTGCAGCGGCTGTGGGCCAAGGCGCTCGCCGTCGAGGATGCGCGCCAGGGCCGAGCGGTCATCGTCACCACGGATCTGATCGGCCTGCCGCGCGCCGTCTCCGACGTGGTCGCCGCGCGCGTGCTCAAGCAGTACGGGCTGCCCCGCGCCGCGCTGCTGCTCAATTCCTCGCATACCCACACCGGGCCCGTGGTGCGGCCGAACCTCAGCACGATGTACGCCTTGGACGAAGAGAACGACCGCCGCATCGGCGCTTACACGCGGGAGCTTACGGACAAGCTGGTCGCCGTCGCCGGCGCCGCGCTGGGCGACCTCCGGCCGGCGCGGCTGAGCTACGGCGCCGGGTCGGCCGGCTTCGCCATGAACCGGCGCGAGTTCACGCCCAAAGGCGTCCGCCTCGGGCGCAACCCACAAGGGCCGGTGGATCACCAGGCGCCGGTGCTGCGCGTCGACGCCGAGGACGGCCGGCTGCGCGCCGTGCTGTTCGCCTACGCCTGCCACAATACGACGCTCACCGGCGAGTTCTACGAGCTGAGCGGCGATTACGCGGGCTTCGCCCAGGCCGAAGTCGAGAAGGCCCACCCCGGCGCGACGGCGCTCTTCATGGCGCTCTGCGGCGGGGACCAGAATCCGGAGCCGCGCGGCACGCTCCAGTGGGCCGAGGCGCACGGCAAGGCGCTGGCGGCCGAGGTTTCGCGCGTGCTCGCCGGGAAGCTGCCGCCCCTGGCGGGGCCGCTGCGCTCGCATTTCCGGCTGATCGAGCTGCCCTTCGCGGCGCACTCGCGCGACACGTTCGAGAAGGAACTGAAGGACTCGAACCCCTACCGGGTCCGCCGCGCGCAGGCCATGCTCAAGGCCTATGACGAGCGCCGGCCGGTGCGCCGGACGCCCTATCCGATTCAAGCCATCCGCTTTGGCAAGGGGCTGACGCTGCTCGCCCTGGGCGGCGAAGTGGTGGTCGATTACGCGCTGCGGGTGAAGAAGGAATTCGGGCCGGACCAGATCGTCGTCGCGGCTTACTCCAACGACGTGATGTGCTACATTCCCTCCCTGCGCGTTCTGAAGGAAGGCGGCTACGAAGCGGTGGACAGCATGGTCTACTATGGCCAGCCGGGACCCTTCGCCGAGGATGTCGAGGAACGGGTGTTCGCGGGCATCCACGCGGTGTTGAAGGCGGTGGGCCGGAATCCCGTGAGGCGGTGACCGGATGAATGCGGGTTTCGTCGCGCTGTTCGTGGCGGCGTCCCTGGCGGCGATGGCCCAGCCCGGTCGCCCGGCCGGGAAGCCGCGGCTGCTGGTGCTCACCGACATCGGCGGCGATCCCGACGACCAGCAGTCGATGATCCGCCTGATGACCTACTCGAACGAGTTCGACATCGAGGGGCTGATCGCTTCGGCCTCGGGCACCCCAGGGGAACTGAAGAAAGCCGTGGTGCGGCCGGACCTGATCCGCCA
>CAKZVG010000753.1 GCA_937921835.1 uncultured Bryobacteraceae bacterium
CCCGGAACATCATCGAGTCCGCCAGCGCGGTGGTGGCGCGCAACACCGAGCGCAAGGGCAAGTGGCTGTGGACCGAAGCGGGCGCGGGCGAGAAGATCGGGCTGTACCAGGCTTCCGACGCCGAAAACGAGGCGCTGTTCATCGCCGACACCATCGACACCCTGCTGGCGCGCGACCCGCGCGACAAAGTGGCCGTGCTCTACCGCACCAATTTCCAGTCGCGGCAGATCGAGGAGGCGCTGCGGCGCTACGGCCGCAAGTACCTGGTGGTCGGCGGCTTCAGCTTCTACCAGCGGGCGGAAGTCAAGGACGTGCTGTCGTACCTGAAGACGGCGGTCTCCCCGCACGACTCCATCAGCCTGCTGCGCATTCTCAACGTGCCGGCGCGCGGCATCGGCAAGACCACCGCCGAGCAGATCGAGCGGTTCGCACTCGACCACGGGCTCAGCGTGTGGAACGCCATCGAGCGCCTGTTGGAGCAACAGATCCTGTCCACGCGCGCCGCCGCCGCGCTGCGCGCTTTCCGCGCCCTGATCGAGCGGCTGGGCGAGGCGGCCCGCGAAGGAAACCCCCGGACCGCGCTGCGCGCGGTCATCGAGGAGACCGGCTACCGCAAGATGCTCGAAGCCGACACCTCGCCCGAGGCCGAAGGGCGCCTGGAAAACCTGGAGGAACTGGTGACGGCGGCGGCCGAGGCGGCTGAGCGGGGCGAGGACATCGCGGCCTTTCTGGACCACGCGGCGCTGGTGGCCGACGCCGACTCGGTGGACGAAACCGCGCCGGTCTCGCTGCTGACGATTCACAACGCCAAGGGCCTGGAGTTCCCCATCGTCTTCATCGCCGGTCTCGAAGAAAACCTGTTTCCGCACAGCCGCTCCCTGGCCAGCGAATCGGCCGTCGAGGAAGAGCGGCGGCTCTGCTACGTCGGCATGACGCGCGCCCGCAAGCGCTTGTACCTGAGCTGGGCGCGCTACCGCCGGCGCTACGGCGGCGGGCCGCTGGAACCCTCGCTGCCCTCGCGCTTCCTGAGCGAAGTGCCGCGGCAGTACCTCGAGGACCTCAATCCCGAGTCGAAGGCCCCGCCGGTGGATCTGTTCGCCGAGCGCGTCGAGGTGCGCGAAGCGGTGCGGCGCAACGCCTACACGGGAAAGACGTATAATTCGTTAGAGAACATCGCTCAATTCTTTGCCGAGCGAGGCGTGGCCGCGCCCCGGCCTCCGGCGCCCAAGCCCGCGCCTCCTCAACCGGCGCACCGGCCGGCCGTGGCGCCGGCGCCTGCCGCCCCCGCGGCGGCGCGGAAAAGCAAGGGGCTGGCCGCCGGTTCCACCGTGCACCACCCGCGCTACGGCCGTGGAACCGTGCTTCGCAAGGAAGGCGAGGGCGGGGACGCCAAGCTGACCGTCAGCTTCCCCGGCTACGGACTCAAGAAACTGATCGCGAAATACGCAGGGATTCGAACCGAAGAATGAACACGAAGAACATCACCGACAAAGCCGAACGCAAAGCCGCCAAGCGGAAGGCGCGCAAGGAAGCCCCGCCCGCGGCCAAGCGCGCGAGCGGCGTGGCCCGCGGCTCGATGAAGAAGAAGGTCCGGAAGATGGCCAAGGGCCAGCGGAAACGCTAGCCGCACGCCCCGCCCGGTCCGGCGCGCATGAACCAGCTTTTCCGCACCAAAAGCATCGATGCGCTGATCGCCGCCTCCGAGGAGCCCGGCAAGAAGCTGCGCCGGACCCTGGGTCCGTGGAGCCTGGCCGCGCTCGGCATCGGCGCCGTCATCGGCTCGGGCATCTTCATCCTGACGGGTACGGCCGCGGCCGGCGAAACACTCAGCTTCCAATCTGTTTTAAACGCTCCGGTCCTGGATCTGTTGATTCACGGGCCGGATTCCGTGTCCACCGTGGGCCGCCCCGGCGCGGGTCCGGCCATTTCGCTGTCGTTCCTGCTGGTGGCCCTGGCGTGCGGCTTCGCCGCCTTGTGCTACGCGGAACTGGCTTCGATGATCCCCGTGGCCGGCAGCGCCTACACCTACGCCTACGCGACGCTGGGCGAGATCTTCGCCTGGATCATCGGCTGGAACCTGATTCTCGAGTACGCGGTCTCGAACATGGCCGTGGCGGTGGGCTTTTCGGCCCACTTCAACGACATCCTGGACAGCCTGTTCGGATTTCAGCTTCCGCCGCAACTTTCGCAACCGATCGTGGCGGGCGGCGAACTCACGGGCGCCTGGTTCAACCTGCCCGCGCTGCTGGTTCTGCTGGCGCTCACCTGGATCCTGGTGCGGGGGGTCCGCGAGAGCGCCGGCGCCAACAACGTGATGGTCGCCATCAAGGTGCTGGCCATCCTGGTGTTCGTTTTCGGCGCCGCGCGCGCGGTGGATCCGGCCAACTGGAAGCCCTTCATGCCGAATGGCTGGCAGGGCGTGCTCACCGGCGGAGCGATCGTCTTCTTCACCTACATCGGTTTCGACTCGGTCTCGACCGCGGCCGAAGAGTGCCGGCGTCCGCAGCGCGACCTGCCCGTCGGCATCCTCGCCACGCTGATCGCCTGCGCGCTGCTGTACGTGTCGGTCGCGGTGGTGCTGACCGGGGTCGCCCACTGGAAGACGCTGGCCAACGCCGCACCGGTGGTGAACGCGCTCAAGGAACTGGGCTACGACAACATCCGCCGCTGGGTCGGCGCCGGCGCCATCGTGGGCATGGTCTCGTCGCTGCTGGTGTTCCAGTACGGGCAGGCGCGGGTCTGGTTCGCCATGTCGCGCGACCGTCTGCTGCCCGCCGTCTTCTCGCGAGTGCACCCGGTGCACCGCACGCCGCACGTCAGCACCTGGATCGCCGGTTTCGCGGTGGGCATTCCGGCGGGAATCTGGGATCTCGGCACCTTCGCCGACCTGTCGAACATCGGCACACTGTTCGCCTTCGCGCTCGTCTCGGCGGGTGTGATTATGGCGCGCCGCACGCAGCCCGGCCGCCCGCGCGGTTTCCGCGTGCCGCTCTCGCCCTGGCTCCCGCTGCTTTCGATCGCCTGTTGCCTGGTGCTGATGCTCAGCCTGCCACTGATGACCTGGCTGCGCTTCTTCGGCTGGCTGGCGGTGGGGCTGGCCATCTACTTCGCGTTCGGCAAACGCCGCAGCGAACTGGCCGATTCCCGCTAGAAGAATGCGTATGTCTGTCCGGTTCCTGGCGCCATTCGTGATCGCGGCCGGCGTGTTCGCGCAAGCTCCGCACCCGCATCATCCTCCAGCCTCGGAGCCCGGCTACGCCCGGGCGCTCGACAATCCGTCCCGCGACGTCTGGCAGAAGCCCCGGCAGGTGATCGCCGCGCTCGATTTGAAGCCGGACGAAGTGGTGGCC
>CAKZVG010000754.1 GCA_937921835.1 uncultured Bryobacteraceae bacterium
CGCTCGTCGCGCCCCACCGCGCTCAGGAAGGCGATCTCGTGCCCCAGCCGGCGCGCATGCGCCGCGAAGTTGAGCGCCGCGCCGCCCAGCCGCTCGCCGTCCGGAAACACGTCCCACAGAATCTCGCCGATGGCGGCGATCTTCATTGCGCTTTCGCCCGCCGGAGGTCGTTGCCCTGAAGCAGCAGTTCTTCGCTGGGACCGCTGACGAAAGCTCCCGTGCCGGCCTCGGCGATGCTGCCCGTCACCAGCAGGTTCCTCGACGCCAAGAAGGAGATCGCCGCCAGCTTTCCGCCCGGCGCCGCCTGCCGCCCGAAGAATCCGTTCAGGCTGACCCCGTCGACGTGGGCGAAGGCGAGCGCGTTCCGCTCGGGGGCGGGCTCGCCGCCGTCCCACTGGACCCGGACATCGCGCAAGGCCAGGTTGCGCGCGTGCGCGAAGATGAACGCCGCGGGGATTTTGCTGAAATCCAGCCCCGGCGGCACCGGCTGCGAGGTTCCGCCGCGCGGCTTGGCGGCCTTCTCCACCGGCTCAAAGCCCGTCACGCGCATGGTGACGTTGCGGAAGGTCAGGTCCTCGATGGGCCGCTCGGGAAGTCCGCTCACCAGCACGCGCCCCTTGGTCTCGATGAAGATGTCGCTGAAGCTGACGTTGCGCACGCGGCTCAGACGGGAATCCGGAGCGCGCTTTTCGAGGTCGACGATCACCGGCCACTCGTGCCCCACGCCGAACTTGGGCGCGGTCTGGATGGTGATGTTCGAGAAGCTGATGTTCTCAAACGTGGCGCCGTCCTTGGCGAAGATGGCCAGCCCGGTGCGCGAACCGCGGATGACGCAGTTGGAAAACACCACGTGGCGGAAGTCGGCGTGGCTTTCGGTGCCCAGCTTCAGCGCCGACGCCGAGCTTACCAGCACGCAGTTCGTGACGGTGACGTTTTCGCAGGGCAGAACAGGGTTGCCGTCGCGGCGCGTGGTCTTGAGGACGATGCAATCGTCGCCGGCTTCGATGTAGGAATCCGAGATGATAACGTTGCGGCTGGAATCGGGATCGATGCCGTCGGTGTTGAGTCCGCGCATGTTGTTGACCAGCGTGATGCCGCGGATGAGGACGCCGTCGCAGTTCTTGGGCCGGATGGTCCAGCCGGGCGCGTTGCGGATGGCCACGTTTTGGATGCGGACGTTGCGGCAGCCCACCAGCTCGATCAACGGGCTGGGGCGCTTGAGCGGTTTGAAGTCCTTGGTCCAGAACGCTTCCCCCTGGCCGTTGATGGTGCCCGGGCCTTCGATGCCGATGTTCTCGGCGTCGCGGGCGTAGATCAGGTGCTGCGGTCCGTAGTCCTCGATGCGGCGGCTGCCCCACAGGGTCGCGCCGGGCGCAAGCCGGAGGACCACGTTGCTCTTGAGCACGATGGTGCCGGTGAGGAAGTCGCCGCGCGGGACCTGGACGTAACCGCCGCCGGCCAAGGAAGCGGCGTCGATGGCCTTCTGAATCGCCGCGGCGTTGTTGGTGGAGCGGTCCCCCTGTGCGCCATAGGCGGTGATTTCGTAAACCGCGGCGCCGCCGGGAAATACGCCCAATAGCGCAGCCGCAAGAACGCGTTCGAGAACCATACAGCGCATTCTACCGCCCAGCGGCCGTGAACATGGCACCGCGGCGGGGCGCATTCCCACGCTGCTGCCCGGCGCTAACCGGATGCCGGCCCCGGACAACCGGCGAGTCCTGCCGCGGGGATGGGGACCTCGCGGCTTCGCGCGGACCCCACCCTGCCGGAATGCTTCCACTCCTGCTCTAAAATAGAAAGGCGCGAATCCGGAAGCTGTCATGCCGACGACGCCCTCCCCCAACAAAGGATTTTTCATCCATGCCGTCGAGCCGGGCCTGGAGGTCGTCGGGCAGGTGGCGGTGCTGCGCAAGGAGATGCGGCGCAAGCAGAACGGCGAACCCTACCTGGCCCTTGAACTCGGAGACCGCAGCGGGCGGATCGCCGCCAACGACTGGGATCACGCCTCGGAATACGACGCCATCTTCACGCCCGGCGCGGTGGTCAAGATTCAGGCCCGGGCCGGCGAGTATAACGGGCGGCTGCAACTGACCATCCTGCGCGCCCGAGCCTGCGGCGAGGACGAGTACCAGCTTGCCGACTTCGTGGCCGCTTCGCCCAGGGACCCGCGCGAGATGATCGAGGAGCTGCGCGCCATCGCAAGCGGCGTCTCCGACCCGTGGCTGCGGCGCTTGCTCGGCCTGGTCCTCGATTCGTGGGGAGGCGAACTCCAGCGCGCGCCCGCCGCGGCGCGGATCCATCACCCTTACCTGGGCGGGTTGCTCGAGCACATCCTCTCGTTGTGCGGCGCCGCGTCGAAGCTGTGCGAGCATTATCCCCGTCTAAATCGCGACCTGCTGCTGGCCGGCTGCGTGCTGCACGACATCGGCAAACTCCGGGAACTGGACGCCTCGGGAGTGGCGATCAGTTATACGGTTTCCGGGCGGCTGGTGGGGCACGTCGCCGAAGGACTGCTGCTGGTGGACCGTCTGGCGGATGCGATCGAGGGCTTTCCGGCGGAGAAGCTGATGCTTGTGCGGCATCTCATCGTCAGCCATCACGGCGAACCGGAGTTCGGCGCCCTGCGGCAGCCGGCCACGCCGGAGGCGCTGGCGCTGCACTACCTCGACAACCTCGACGCCAAGCTCGACCACGCCTGGCGGCTGATCGACGCCGCGCCGGGAGAGAAGTTTAGCGCCTGGGATCCGTCGCTGAAGCGCGAGATCTACCGCGGAGATGCGTAAGGAGCCCGGGGCTCCCTTGCGCCCGCCCTCCCGCCAAATCCGTGGGCGTCCGGACCGCGCCTACAGCAAGGCGGTGTCCAGGGCGGCGTCGCCGCCGGCAGCGGTCTCCGCAATCGTCTCCACGGCCGGGGCCCCGCCGTTCAAGTAGTTCATCAGGGCCTCGCGGGAACCGCCGAAGAAACGGACGACGAGCTCCGCCACGGCGGCGCGCTGGAGGGTCTCCCGGGCCACGACCGGCGTGTAGCGGAACGACCGGCCAACCTTGCGGCGGCTGACCGCGCCCTTACGCGCCAGGCGGTCGAGCAGCGTCATCACCGTCGTGTAAGCCAGCCGCCGCTCCGGCGCGAGTTCCTCCCGCACCTGCCTGACGCTGGCCTCGCCGAGATCCCACAGCGCTTTGAGGCATTCCAGCTCCAGCGGCGGTGGCATCTCTCGCGGCGGGCCCGGTCTTCTCATCGCGGTCTCAGGGGTCTTTGCGCAAAGCCTGGGTCAGCTTCTCGCCGAACAGCGAAGGCGTCACGGGCTGGGGCTGGTGAAGAGGCCTGCGAACCTCGGCCGCCCTGGGAGCGACCGGCTCGGCCGATTGCGAAGATGGCGCGCAGGCGGCGCCGGCCGGGCGCGCCGGAGACGGGTGATCGGCCAGATACCGGGCCTTCTTGAGCACCACCCGTTCCAGAGCGTGATTGTAGCCGGTCCAGCAGCCCTCCACCCCGCGGTCGTTTTCGGCCAGCGCGCGCATGCACTCCATCTTCGAGTCCAGGTTGTCGAGGTGGTGCAACAGCAGCGCTTCTGGAAAAGCGGGCGTTTTGGGCGAACCGAACTCGAGTTCCCCGTGGTGACTGACGATCATGTGCTCGACCAGCGAGCGGAGCTTGGGA
>CAKZVG010000755.1 GCA_937921835.1 uncultured Bryobacteraceae bacterium
AAGCCCGCCACATGCCGTACGGAACGATTCTCGACCCGGTGTTCTCCGCCCCCGGCGGAGGCATGATCGTGGGCTATACCCGCGCGGGCGATTCAGCCATCTGGACCGGCCACTATCTGGCGGCGGAGTCCTACCGTTACGCGGTGACCCGCTCGCCCGAAGCACTGGCCGCGGTCAAGCGCGCCCTGGAGGGCATCCGCTGGCTGGCCGAGGCGCCCGGCACGGGCCTGCTGGCGCGCTGCGTGCTGCCGGTGGATTCCCCCTACGCCGCGGGCATCCTCGCGGAGGAAGCCCATCACGGGCACTACACGGCGATCCTCGACGGGCGCTTCGTCTACTGGATCGGCAACACCTCGCGCGATCAGTACAGCGGCGTGTTCTTCGGTCTGGCTCTGGCCTATGACCTGGTGGACGACAACGACGTCCGCCGCGCGGCGGCCGCGCTCGTCACGCGCCTGCTCGACTTCCTGCGCGAGAACAACTGGGCGGTAAAGCTGCCCGATGGCTCGCTGAGCACCGTCTTCTGGGGCCGCGCCGACCAGCAGCTCGCCCTGCTCTCCATCGGACGCCACGTGAATCCGGGCCGTTTCAACGACGACTACAAATGGGCCCGCATCTTCTCCTCGCGCTTCGTGGTGACGCCCATCGCTGCCGAGTTGCTCGACCGGCACAACTCCTACTTCAAGTTCAACCTGGACTTCATCAACCTGTTCAACCTGATTCGCCTCGAAGGCAACCGCACCTTCCGGCAGTGGTACCTGGACGCCCACAACCTGTTGCGCCGCAACCTCGCCGATCACGGCAACGCGCACTTCAACATGCTCGACCGCGGGCTGAAGGGGCCGGACTCGGCGCGCGACGCCGAAACCCGCCAACTGCTCGAAGCCTGGCTGCGCCGCCCGCGCTTTGATTTCTTTACCGATCTGCGCGGCGCGGTCCGGGAGTGCGGCGAGAACCGCGCTTGCGATCCCATACCGGCCGAACTCCGCGTGCGCACCGATTTCCTGTGGCAGCGCAGCCCGTTTCAGCTTTACGGCGGAGGCGGCGGCGCCATCGAGGGCCCCGGTATCGACTACATCCTGCCTTACTGGATGGCGCGCTACTACGGCGTGCTGGCGCAGTAGGCCTTCAGGGCAGTTCGAGAAGGTAGCCGCGCGGTCCGGCGTTCACGGCCTTGGTGCGCCCGATCTCGACCGCCACCCCGCCGGCCTCGTGGATGTGGCCGCAGACGAAGTGCGCGGGCTGGCGCTTTTCGATGAATTCGCGCACCGAGCGGCTGCCGCCGTGCACGCCGTCCCGGATGCGGTCGAGCGGTGTCCCCAGCGGCGGGCAGTGGCAGATCAGCACCAGCGGCGCCAGGTCCGCGAAGGCTTCCAGCCGCCGTGCGATTTCGTCTTCGCCGTACTCGCCCGGGGTATTGAAGGGCGTAGGCGAGGAGTAGCCAAGGCCGGCCACCTGAGAGCCCGCGGCCTCGAAGCTCCGGCCGTGGAACTCCCGCAGACCGAAGCGCGCGCATAGCCGGCCGATGTCCGCTTCGCTTTCGTGGTTGCCGGGCAGCACCCAGGTCCTTTCCGCCCGGCGTGCCAGAATCGCGCCCACCTGCTCGATGCCGCGCGCCCAACTCACCAAGTCGCCCGCGGCGATGTAGTGGTCGGCTTCGACGGCCATCAGGGATTCGAGCGCGCGCAGGTCTGAGTGGATGTCGGAGAAGACCAGCAGCTTCATAGGACGATGGTAGCGCCGGGAAGCCCCGTTCCTCAGAGCCGCGCGCGCAGGGTGCGCAGCGCCCGCAGTCCTTCCTGCGACACTTCCAGGTCCGGGTCCTTGCTGAGCTGCTCGAGGACCGGAATCGTCTCGTTGTCGCCGCTGCGCGCCAGAATCTGGGCGAGCAGCATCTTCTCGTCGCGGGTTCCGCGCGGGACGGCGGCGTACAGCGACCGGCGGACTTCGGCCTCCCGCGCCAGTTCCACCAGGAAGGGTTGCGCGACGCCGCGCCAGGAGCGCGAGTTCAGCGAGTTGATCAAGTACTGAAGCGCGCTGAACTCACTGACCTCCCGGTTGCCCAGGCTGACGATCGCGAAGGCTTGCGAGAGCCGCGCGTTGGCCCGGCGCTCCTGGCTGAACGCCTTTTCCAGGCGCGGCAGCTCGGAAGCGTCCTTGAGGCGCGCGAAACCCTCGGCCGCGGCGGCCCGCATGCCGTCGTCCCGGTCGTCGAAGTACTTGGAGTAGAGGTCGCGGTTGGCCGGATCGGGGATCATCGCGATGGCGGTGAGCGCCGCGCGGCGGACCCTTTGGTTGCGGGCCCGGGCCAGCGCCTCGCGCAACTGCGGCAGCGCTTCCTTGTTCCGCAACAGCCCCGTGGTCTCGATGGCCGCGATCTGCACCCGCTCGTTGAAGTCGCGCAGCAGGAAGGCGATGCGCGGCGCGGCGGCCGGGTCGCGGATCTTCTGAAGCGCCACCAGCGATTCGTAGAGCACCCTGTCGTCCTTGGACTTCAACGCCTCGATCAGATCGTCGATGGCGGCGCGCCCGCGCAGCACGCCCACC
>CAKZVG010000756.1 GCA_937921835.1 uncultured Bryobacteraceae bacterium
GCAGAGGCATCTCGGAGGCGACCCCGAGGCAATCGGAACAACCGTGCTGCTGGATGGCGCCGCGCACACCGTCGTCGGCGTCCTGCCGCGCCAGTTCCGCTTCCCGTTCGAGCAGGTGGAGGTGCTGGCCGCCTGGGCCCCGCTGGCCGAGCAGGTGGCCGACCGGGGCGCGAAAGCGCGCTACCTGCGGGTGGTCGCGCGGCTGGCGGAGGGCTCAAACCTCGCATCCGCGCGAGCCGAGATGGCGGCCATCGCCGCCCGGATCGCCGCCGAGCACGCGGCGAGCAACCGCGGCTACGACGTGAACGTCATGCCGCTGCCGGAGTTGTTCGTCGCCGACGTCCGCCCGGCCCTGCTCACGCTGCTCGCGGCGGTCGGCGCGGTGGCGCTGATCGCCTGCGCCAACATCTCCAACCTCCTGTTGGCCCGCGGCGTCACACGCCGGCGGGAGATCGCGCTGAGACTCGCCCTGGGCGCCACAGGCGGGCGGATTGCCCGCCTGCTGCTCGCCGAAAGCCTGCTGCTCGGGCTGGCGGGCGGCGCGGCCGGGTTGCTGCTGGCCGTACCCGCCGTCAAGCCCCTGGCGCGCGTGATCCCGAACCTTAACCTGCCTCTCCCGGGACTGGATTCGGTCCAGGTGGACTACCGCGTGGTTGGTTTCACCCTCGCACTCTCGCTGGCGGCGGCGCTGGTCGTCTGGGTTGCGCCGTTGATTCAAACCCTCCGGCCGGACCTGCATGGCGATCTCAAGGAGGGAGCGCGGGGCGGCGGTGGGGATTTCCTGGGGCGGCGGTTGCGGGCCTTGCTGGTGCTGTCGGAAGTCGCCCTGGCGGTTATGCTGGCCGTGGCCGCTGGGCTTGTTGCCCGTAGCTTCCGCTGGTTGAGCAACGCCGATCCGGGCTTCCAGGTGGAGAATGCCCTCACGGCTCGCGTGACGCTCCCGGCGGCGAGGTACCCGCGCGACAAACGTCCCGAGTTCCTGCGCCGGCTGGCGGTGCGGCTGGCGGAACTCCCCGGGGTACGCGGAGTGGCGGCCGCCAATTACGTCCCGCTTGACGGGCTGTGGGGCGTGGTCCGGTTCCGCATTGAGGGCCGGATCGAGGACGACGGCGAGTGGTTGACCGCCAACGACATGGTCGTGACCCCAACGTATTTCCAGGTTATGGGCATTCCGCTCCTTCAGGGAAGGTATTTCGCGGCGGGCGACAACGAGGGCGCTCCGCGCGTGGCCGTGGTCAACCAGGCCCTCGCGCAGCGGTTGTGGAAAGGCCAGGACCCGGCCGGGGCGCGCCTGCGGCTGGATGGCGAAGGTCCGGAGGCGCAGCCCCTGACGGTGATTGGGGTGGTGGGCAATGTGCGCCACTTCGATGTCGGAGCCGAGGCGCCCGGGGAGTTGTACCGGTGCCATCCGCAGGCGCCGCCGGTCTCGATGGCGGTGATCGTCCGCACCGCGGGACCGCCGTCAGGTCTCGCCGGGGCCGTGCGCGAGGCGGTGCGCGACATCGATCCGCAGCTTGCCACCTACAACATCCAGACGCTCGGCGAGGTCGCGGATAAGTCCCTCTGGGCCACCCGCCTTTCGGTGACGCTGTTCAGCCTCTTCTCGGCGCTGGCCTTGTTTCTCGCGGCGCTGGGAGTTTATGGGGTGTCCTCCTACGCGGTGGCGCAGCGTTCGCGCGAGATCGGGCTGCGGCTGGCGCTGGGGGCAAGTCCCGCCCGGATCGCCGGGCTGGTGACCGGCCGCGGCGTGGCGCTGGCCGCCTCGGGGGCGGCCGCCGGATTGGTGGGCGCGCACGCTCTCGGGCGCTTGCTGGCGGCGGTGCTTCCGGGCGTGCGGCCCTTCGACCCGCTGGTTTACGGCGGCTCGGCGGCGCTGCTGCTGGCCGTGGCGTGCGCCGCCAACCTGATGCCGGCGCTGCGCGCGGCGCGGGTAGACCCGGCTGAGGCCCTGCGGCACGAGTGAACCGCCCGTCTGGACGATTCCCTGCTCGCCGCGCCCTGGAGCCGAAGCCGTCCTCAGCGCTCGCCGTCTTCGAGATCCATCGACAGGGGCGCGAAAACCGAACGGCGCGGTTCCGGATACGGCCTATCCCAACCCTTGATCTGCCCCCAGAGGATGCGGTTCAGCCGCTCGGTGGGCGCCGCGTCGGGGGTGTCGAAAAACATGTTCTGCGAATCGATGGCCGCGCGCAACGGCTCGCCCGAGAGCGCCGAAAGCGGCGGATTCAGCTCGTCGAGCGGCTGCTTGGGAAGAACCGCGGTGTAGCCGGTGAAATCCGGGGTATCGGTGAAGGACGCCCGCATGTCGGTCGCGATCAGGTCGAACAGCGTCAGCGAGGGCAGCCCGAGAATCAGTTCGATGGTCTTGAGCATGCCGGGCTGCGAGTAGAACGTCGAATCGACGAAGCCGCGCCGCGCATAGGGACTCACCACCAGCGCCGTCGTCCGGTGCCCGTCGACGTGGTCCACGCCGTTCTGCGCGTCGTCCTCCACCACGAAAACCGCCATCTTTTTCCAGAACGGCGTCTTGGTGAGCCCCTCCACGATCTGCCCCAGCGCGAGGTCGTTGTCGGCCACCATAGCCTTGGGGCTCGAGGCGCCCGGACGCGCGCCGAAGGTGTGATTGCAGGGAAGCTGGAGGATGACGAAGTTGGGCATCGATCCTTCCCGCCGCCAGCGGTCCACGTCGGCCAGGAAGATTTGCGCGCGCACGACGTCGGGGACCGAATTTGTGTAGGGCGGGTAGTTTCTGGCCAGGATGCGGTTGAGCGGCTTGAGCGGCGCCGTGATGTTCCACTCGCGGCTGAAGTCCTCGCCCTTTTTCCAGCGCTCGAACAGTTGCGCGCGCAGTTCCACCGGTTCGCTGAGGCGCCCGGCGTACTCGCCGTAGACCCGCACCGACTTCTTCATGCGCAGCGCGGCGTCCCAGATGAAACCGGTGGCCGAATAGGCGATCGGGTCCGTGCCGTCGAAGGGATAGCTCCGCCCCAGGTATCCGGGCCAGAGGCAGTAATCGGTTTCGTTGGCCTGAGTAAGCCACTGGTGGCCGTCGCCGCTGTTGCCGCCGGTGGCGTAAAAGTTGTCGTAGAGGACGAATTGCCTCGCCAGGCGGTGTTGGTTCGGCGTGACGTCCTCGCCGAACATCACCAGGCTGGGATCGCCGTTGCCCTCCGGCATGTCGCCGAAGACCTGGTCGTAGGTGCGGTTTTCCTTGATGATGAAGACCACGTGCTCGATGAACGAGGGTTCGCCCGCTCGTTCCGGAATCGCGGTGGGTCTGGCGTCCTTGCGGGCGGCGGTGGGGGAAAGCGGGCGCGCGGCGAGATGATTGTTCTCGGCCACGGCGGTCGAATAGCTGGCCAGTTGCGCCTCGCCGGGCACCTCCAGCACCGCCACCGATCCGCGATAGGCGTGCACGTAGCGCTTGCGGGGCTCGTCGCGCCAGCCGGATCCCGCGCCGAGCAGCGTCGCCACGGCCAGATGCTTGCCGTCGGCGCTGAGCGCGAGATCGTTGGGATACCAGGCGGTGGGGATGAAGCCGCGCACCGCCCCGCTGGCGGCGCTCATCACCGCCACGGCATTCAGCCCTCCGCACGCCACGTAGAGCGTTGTTCCTTCGGCGTTGAGCGCCAGCGCCGTCGGCGCCACCCCCGGCACGGTGTGTCCGAAGGGGCGGATGGGCGTCGTGCGCAGCAGTTTGCGCGCCTTGGTGTCGATCACCGACACCGAGTCGCCATTGCCGTTGGCGACATAGAGCCGCCCGCGGGACTCGTCCCAGGCGAGCGCCGTCGGGTGCAGCCCGGTTTGGACCGAGGCGAGCGTGGCGCCGCTTGCGAGGTCCAGCAACTGCACCGTTCCGCTGGAGGCGATGCCGCGCGCATCGACCACGACGCGGTCCGCCTTCGGATCCAGGCCGGTGGGGAGCGTCTCATCGTCCGGACGCGGAATGCGCCCGCCCCAGTTGCTCACCCAAGCCTGCGCGCCGTCGGCGCGGATGGCCGCCGCGAATGGCGCAATGCCGGTGTGGACGCGGCGCAGCAGCTTCCCAGGGTCGTTCAGATCGAGAACCGCCAGCTCGTTGGCGTGCGTCAGCGGAACCACGGCGATGCGCTGGCCCTGCCCGTTGGCCTTCCGCGCCGCGGCGGGAGCGCCGGTAAGGTGCTTTGCGCCCAGATCCCAGCTCGCCGGCGAACCGCCGCCGCCGGTCATCCACAGCCGCGCCGCATCCTTGGGCGCGAAGGCTGCGAGAATCCGCCCGGACTGTGGATCGCGGCGCAAGCCCTGAAGTCCCGAAGCGCCGTCCACGGCCAGCCGCTCGAGGACCTGGTTCCGGCGCCAGTCCAGGCGTGAGAGATGACGCGCCCCGAGCACCCACAACTCCGCCGGGCCGGCGCCAAACGCCACGCCATAGACCCGCCCCTCGAACACGCTTTGCAGTCCCGCCGGCGTGATCGCCTGGCGGGTGGTGATGACGCCCGGATCGGAGACCGCGCGCCGGGGCTGAGGAAGTTCCTGCGCCGGCAGGGAAGCGGCGAGCAGGATCGGGATCACAACCGCGTGGAGGAGCATACCTAACAATCATACCGGCGCGCGGAGCGGTGGAGATGACAATTCAATCAATACGGGCGCCCGCAGCGCGGAGAAGAGCCGCATTCAATTGCGCGCGACGGGCGGCTGGCCGCGCCCGGGCCAACTGGCGGTGAATTCACCCGGCAGCCTTCCGCAGCGCGGGCAATCGTGGCATGCTGAAGACAAGTCCATATGCGTCTTGTGCTTGCGTTTGCTTTCGCGGCGCTGGCCGCCTGTGCCCAGCCGCGCACCCTTCTCGATCAGTCCGACTTCGAGCGGATCGGGCAACTGGCCCGCTCCAGCAGTTGGGCGGCGGGCGTCCGCGACGGGATCCTGAGCGCGGCGGACGGCTGGCAGGCCGCGCACCTGGCGCGATTCGGTCTGCGCGAGTGGGCGCTGCCGCCCGAGGGCGGCCAGTGGAGCCACTGGTACGTCTGCCCCACGCACGGGCTGAGCCTGACCTACCGCCCGCCGAACGAACACCTTTGTCCGCGCGGGCACGCCGTTACGGGCGACCGCTACGACCGCGTCATCTACAGCCGGCGCAATTCCGACAACGCCGCCGGAGCGCGCGACAACGCCCTGGCCTACCGCTTCACGGGCAAGATCGAGTACGCCCGCGCCGCGGCGCGCATCCTGCTCGCCTATGCCGGGGTCTACGGCGGCTGGCCGATTCACGACACCACCGACCGCATCGACTGGCGCACCGGCGGACGCGCGTTTTCGCAGACGCTGGACGAATCGGTGTGGCTCATCCCGATGACCTGGGCCTACGACCTGATCGCCGATTCCGGAGTGCTGAACGCCGAGCAGCGGCGCCTCATCGAAAACGATCTGCTGCGCGCCGCCGTCGCGGTCATCGAGCGCAACGACGCCGGCAAGAGCAACTGGCAGTCCTGGCACAACGCCGCCATCGGCGCGGTGGGCTTTGCGCTGGGCGACCAGGAACTGATCGCGCGCGCCATCGGCGGCAAGAGCGGCTTCCGCTTCCAGATGCGCGAAAGCGTCTTCGAGGAAGGCTTCTGGTACGAAGGCGCATGGGGCTATCACTTCTATGCGCTCGATCCGCTGCTCCAGCTTGCCGAGATGGCTTTCCGCAACGGAATCGATCTCTTCGCCGAGCTGAGCCTGCGCAAGATGTTCGAGGCGCCGCTGCGCTTCGCCCTGCCCGACGGCAGCCTGCCGCAGTTCAACGACAGCGGATCGGTGAACGTTTTCAACTACGACCGCTTCTATGAGGCGGCCTACCACCGCTACGAGGACCCGCTCTTCCTCTCCGTGCTGGGACGCCGGGCGCGCGGGCGCGAGGCGCTGTTCTGGGGTAAGGAATCGGTCGAGGGCGGAACGCGCCTGGAACTCGCCAGCGAAGTCTTCCCGGTTTCCGGCAACGCCATCCTGCGCGCGCCCGGCTCCGATCACACCATCGCCTTCAAGTTCGGTCCGCACGGCGGCGGGCACGGGCATTACGACAAGCTGAACTTCATCTCCTACGCGCTGGGCGGAATCATGGCGGTCGATCCCGGCACGCAGCCCTACGGCGCGCCGACTCACAATACTTGGGACAAAATGACGGTGGCGCATAACACCGTCGTGGTCGACGAGCAGAGGCAGGCGGAGGCTACGGGAGCGCTGCTGGCGTTTGCCTCGGAGGGACCCATGACGGCGGTGCGCGCCAACGCGGGACCGGCCTACCGCCAGGCCTCGCTCGTGCGCACCCTGTTTCTGACGCCCGAATACGCGGTCGACCATTTCGCCGCACAGGCCACCGACGGCGCTGAGCACGCCTACGACTGGGTGTATCACAACTACGGGCGGCTTTCCCCGGCGTTCGCCACGCAGCCTTATGACGCCCTTCCAAAGACCAACGGCTACCAGCATCTTACCGGCGCGGCGGCCGCCAGTCCCGGCGGCGACTGGGAAGTGATCTTTGATATGAACGCCGGCTTACTCGGCAACTTCGGCTCTATTTATGTGAATAAGCCCGAGATACGCGCGACTTACCAGTATTCCCGCGACCTGGCTTACTCGGGCAACTTCTCGGGGAAGGCGTCGGCGGATTTCAGCGCCGCCGAGGGCTACGCTCTCTTCAGCACGCCGGTGCTTTCCGGCCAGCCGCAGGAGAAACCCGCCGGACTGCGGGTGATGGTGTACGGCGACGGCTCCGGGCACCGGCTGGCGCTGCGCCTGAACGACTCGGCCGGCGAGCGGTTCGTCTACACCGTGGGCGCGGTCGACTGGACCGGCTGGCGCGAAATCGAAGCCGCCAGCCCGGAGGAATGGACGCACTACCTGGGCAACAACGACGGCGTCTTCGACCCGCCGGTGCGCACGGTGTCAATCGAACTGACGTACGTCTCCGGCGGTCCCCGGCAGACCACGCTCTATGTGGACGATATCGCGATCGGCTACCCGGAGCAAGGCTGGGTGGCGGTGGCGGATTTCGAGCGGCAGCTCCGCAGCCTGCGCCTGCGGATGCTGGGCGCTCCGGCGACCACCGTGGTGACCGGCGATGGTCTCGGTCCGAATCTGAACCAGCCGGTGCCTTTCGTCATGGCGCGCCGCAAAGGACGCGAGGCGCGCTTCGTGGCGGTGCTTGAACCATTCGCCGAAAAACCGCGCATCACCGGCTTCCGCGAAACCGCGCCGGGCGAATTCGAGGTCACCGCCGCCGGCTTCACGGACCGTTTCACCCTCGACGCCGGCGGGAACCTGCGCTTCGAGCGGACGCCGCGCTAATCAGCCCGCCGCCCGGCCAGGACCTCGACCCGCGCTGCCGACACGCCCAGCAGCCGGATCCCGCCGGACTCTGCGTTAATGTAGATCGCGACCGCCGTCACGCTTTTCAACTCCGCCTCTTTGATGGCGCTGCCGGAGACTGGTGGCGCGCCGGGCGTCTCATAGCCCAGATGGATGTCGCGGTACGATCCCCCTTCCAGCCGGAGACCTTGGATCGGCCCCCAGAAGGCCACGGGACCATCTGCGCTCACGTCCTTCAAGCGGATGTCGTGAAAGCTGTTGGTTTCAGCCACGGCGCGCGGGGCGGAGCGCGCAAAGAGGGCGAAGTCCCCGCGGACGCCGCGGATTTGCACGTTTCTCAACTCCACGCCGCGCGAGTGATTCGGCCCCGTTCCACCCAGGTGATTGCGCAATCCGGCGCCGTTTCCGGCGACGTTCTCGACCAGGGAGTTTTGGAGAAGGATGTCCTCCACGCCGTCCTCAATTTCGAACGCGTTCCCGTCGCGGGCGGCGCGAGGGGCGTCGCGCGCCACCACGCCGTCGAAGGTGATGGCGCGAGCTTTGCCGCCCGGAAACTCGCCGGCGTCTCCACCTGCGTCGAACGCATCTTCGGCGTAATCGCGCACCAGCACACGGCGGGCGGTTGCGCGCGCGCATCTTCGAAACGAAAGCCCGACGTAAGGCCGGTCGACGGTCACGCCTTCGACCGCGGAGTCTTCGGCGAACTCGAATAAAATCGCCTTGGAGCGCCCGGCATTACGCTGATTGAAGTAGTTCGCGTCCAGCCTGAAGCCGCGCAGCAGAACTCCCCGCACCGGCTCCTTCTGGGTCCCGCGGACCAGAATCGCCGGTGCGGTGCGGCCGTTGAGGGCGCCATCGGCCATCCGAAGCAGAACCGACTCGTCCCACAGGGTGATGCCGGAATGCTCAATCACAATCGTGTCCCGGATCACGTACGGCAGGTTGGCGGAGCGAATCAGCACCGTGCCGCCGCCCGCGCGCCCGGCGGCTTCGACCGCGGCGCGGATGGCGGCGGTATTATCCCTTCCCTCACCGGCCGCCGCGCCGAAGTCGGTGACGTCGAAAACCGCGGCGTGAGCCCCCGCAAGGCAGCCCGCGAGCAGGACCGCGATTCTAAAAGGAGCCGTCCATGATCGCGC
>CAKZVG010000757.1 GCA_937921835.1 uncultured Bryobacteraceae bacterium
GCGCTGCGGCGGCAGGGCGGGTGGTATCAGGCGGGCGGGCGCCGCCTGGAGCCGGGCGAACTCGCAGCGCGCGCCGCCGAGCTTTCCCCCAACGCGCTGCTGCGGCCCGTGTTGCAGGACTGGCTGCTGCCCTCGGTGGCCTATGTAGGGGGGCCGGCGGAACTGGCCTACCTGGCGCAGGCTGAGACGCTTTACCGGACGCTGCTGGGGCGGATGCCGGTGGCGGTGCCCCGGGCCGCCTTTACGCTGCTGGACGCCCGCAGCGCAAAATTGATGAAGCGCTACGGCCTGACGCTGCCGGATTTCTTCGGCGGCGAGCAGGCGCTCGCCGGGCGCATGGCCGCCGCACTGACCCCGCCGAATGTGGCGCGCGGCGTGGAGGAAACCTCGGCGGCGGTGGCCGCGGCCGTGGATTCGCTGCGCCCGCGCCTGGAAGCCTTCGACCCGACGCTGGCGGCGGCGCTTGGAAGGAGCCGGGCGCGGATGCTGTACCAGCTCTCCAAGATCGGCCGCAAAGTGGCGCGGGAGGCCCTGCGGCGCGACGGGCGCGCGGCCGGCGACGCGGCGTATCTGAGCGCTTTGGTCTACCCGGAAAGGCGCCTCCAGGAGCGCTACTACGGCATCCTGCCGTTTCTGGCGCGGCACGGACTGGATCTGCCCGGGCGGCTGCTGGAGATTCTGCCGCTCAATTGCCCGGACCATGTCGTCTACGCGCCCTGAACGGCGCCCGGCTGGGCCGGCAGACCGCCGTTGCGCAGCACCGCCGCCAACTGGCGGGCGACCTGAAGATCAATGGGCAGATCGAGCAGCTTGCGAATGGTCCGCTCCACCGGGTAGGGTACGGATTTCAGCGCGATGGCGCCGTCCTCCCAGAGCGCGTAGCAGGCTTCGGCGGCGCCGTGCTTGGGTTGACCAACGCTGCCCGGATTCACCACTCGGCAGCCGTCGAGTTCGAGGATGAACGGCAAGTGGGTATGACCCACCAGCAGCGTCCGGGCGTCCACCCCCGCCGCCTCGCGCGCCCAGTATTGGCGCGCGGAGGGGGCGTAGGTGTAGCGCGGGTCCGAGGGCGCCGCGTGACAGAGGAAGAAGCGCTCGCCGCCCGCCTCCCGTACTGCCGTCAGCGGCAGCCCGCGAAGATAGGCCTTCTGTTCCGCCGGGAGCACCACTTCGGTATAGGCTTGCATGACACGCGCCATTTCGCGGAAGGCGGCGGAGCAGCGCGGGTCTTCTCCCGCCCCGATGGCGTGGTCGTGGTTGCCGCGGACGGCCAGCGTGGCGTGCCGCCGGATGAACTCGACCACCTCGGCCGGCTCGGGGCCGTAGTTCACCAGGTCGCCGAGCACCCACATCTCGTCGCACGTCTCCGCGATGGCGTGCAGCGCGTCGAGGTTGGCGTGGATGTCGGAGAGAATCGCGATCTTCAAAGCCGTTTTCCCCTTCCGGCGGCAAGTATGGCTCCCCCGCGGAAGGGCGTCAAGGACGCGCAAGGGGAGAGGAGTTCAGCAGCCTTCGGGAGAAAGGAAGCGCAGCCAGCGGCGGGGAGCCGAGACAGGACGCGCCGGCTGGGCAGAGGGCGTCTCCCCGAGTCCCATGCGGGAACGGTAGAGATCGAGCAGCGGCTCAGGGGGAAGGCCGATTTCGGCGGCGTACTGCCTGAGGTAGCTGGTATCGAAGATGCCGCCAGGGAGCTTGCGGAATTCCTCGGCTTCGATGGCGCGAAGAAACAGCATGCTGATCTTCGTGCGCTCGGCGATCTCCTCGAGCGAGCGCCCGGCCTGGAGGCGGATGTCGCGCAGGTTCATTGGGCCACCCGAAGGCGCCGGGGCATTGCCAGGATGTGTCACGATGCTTTCTCCCGCCAGGCGAACCGGCCCCTTCAGCGAGGAACCGGCCCACAAGTCGTAATCATACCCCAAATCCCCCGCCTGGAAGTCCGGCAAACGCCTTAAAAGCACGTTAAATTATGGTTCAAACGGCCATACGGCGGTAGTGCTGTAGCCGCCGTCGACGGCGATGACCTGTCCGGTTATGTAATCCGCGCCGCGGCTTGCCAGAAACACGGCCAGTGGGGCGACGTCGGCCGGGGCGCCCAGCCGTGGATTGGAGGCCACGCCCTGGTACCACGTCTTCATGGCCTCGGTGGCCCAGATGGCCCGGTTCAGGTCGGTTTCGATCATACCCGGGGCGATGCAGTTGACCTGGATGTCGTAGCGTCCCCACTCGGCCGCCAGGGTGCGGGTCAGTCCCGCGATGCCGCTCTTGGTGATCCCGTAGACCGTCAGATAGGGAAGCCCGAGCAAGGAGGTCATGCTTCCAATCATGATGATCTTGCCGCCGCGGCCGCGCTCGATCATGCGCGCGCCGAGTTTCTGGGTGAGCGACACGATGCCGTGCAGGTTCACCTGGAGCACGCGCGCGTACTCCTCCGGCGTGTACTGCTCGAAGCGTTTGCGGATGTTGATGCCAGCCACATTGGCGAGAATGTCGATGTCGCCGGCGGCGGCGGCCGCGCTCACGATCGAATCCGGATCGGCCAGGTCGAGCGGCAACGCCCGCGCCCGGAATCCCCGCTCGCGGATGGCCTGGGCGCGGGCTTCCAGCTTGTCGAGGGAGCGGGCGGCCAGGATGGTCTCGGCGCCCGCTTCGGCCAACGCCTCGGCGATCGCCAACCCAATGCCGCGGCTGGCTCCGGCGACGAGCGCGGTCTTGCCGTCAAGAGAGAAGGGGTTCATCGAAGATGAGATTGTAGCGAATCGGGGCGGCGGGATTCAGGCCGCCCTGCGGCCGGGGACCGGCGGAGCGTCAGGGCGCACTCCCGGCAGCATCCTCGCCACCCTGGAAAGACGGGCTGACCGAAACGCCCTCGCGAGCCGGCTCCGGCCCGTTTTCATCCACGCTGACAGGCGGGTTGTAAACCATGATCCGGCCGCAGCTTTCGCAGTACATCACCGCCTCGTGGGTACGCAGATCCTGGAAAAACTGCGGGCGCAGCACCATGTTGCAGGCGCCGCACCGGTCCTCGACCACCTCGGCCACCGCCACCCCGCCACGCCGTCTCCGGAGCTTTTCGTAGGAAGCGCCCACCTTGGGGGAGAGCTTCTTGAAAG
>CAKZVG010000758.1 GCA_937921835.1 uncultured Bryobacteraceae bacterium
CGCGGCTGGGCCTCGGCCGTCCGGTCCCGCTTGAAAGAGAAAAAGCCGCTCACGTTTTCCCACAGCAGCCGCGGGAAGCTCTTATCGAGATAGGAGCGGATGGAGACGTAGCACTGATCGCAGCCGTTATCCGCCGAGAACTCCTCGATCAGCTTCGAGCGGCCTTCAAGCGGGTAGCGCTTGAATTGCATCGAGCAGGGCTGGAGTTCGCCGTGCGCGGTCACCACCAGAAACCGCAGTCCGGCGCTGCATCCCGGCGCACCCCCGTTTTCGAAATAGCGCCGGGTGGCGTCCAGAGTGGACGTCGAGTTCACCACCCAGTTGGTGGAGTCGCGCCGCGCCTCGACCTGATCCAACTGCTCGTTCAGCATGCGGATCTGTTCCGGCGCGTTGAGGAAGTAGTCGCGGCAGCCGGTGCGGCGGGGCGAATAGGCGCTGTAGCACAGGTTGACGCCCCAAGCCCTGGCGGTGTCGGCGATAGCGGTGATCTCGCCCACGTTCTCGCTGGTGATGCAACTGTTGAGAACGATATCGTCGAAGCCCTTGGCGGCGCAGCGGGGGATCAGGTCGCGGAGGTGGTCGAAGAGGCCGGGGAAGCCGCGAAAGGCGTCGTGGCGCTCGTCCGGGAAGTCCAGGCTGACGGAGAACTGGTCGATGCCCGCGTGGTGCAGTTCCTCGTAGCGCTCAATCGTCATCTCGGACCAGTTCGACACCAAAATGGTGTAGGGTAGCCCGTCGGGCGACTTGATGTGGCGCACGATCTCGGTGAGATCGCGCCGCATCAGCGGCTCTCCGCCCGATACCTGCACCACGCAGGGGCGCAGCACGTCCATGTAGCGGCGGTAATCGGCGGGCTTCAGATTGCGCGAATCGTCCTTGGGACCGCCGTGATCGCAGTGCCTGCAATAGCAGGTGCAGGAATCCGTCACTTCGAAAGAGACCACGATCGGGCGCCGCCGCAGCCAGTTGAGCGTGCCCCGCCCGATGATGCGAAGAGATGCGTCCAGCGGAACCTTGCGCATACCATGGCCCGCTTCCGGTTGGCAGACCCCCGGCCGGTCTCACCACCCCGCGGGAACTTTTACGTTAGCAGAATGGGCGGCGCGATAGGAGCCCTCCCGGCCCGGCTGGCGGCAGAAGCGGGGTGAATGGCGCGAATCGGGGGCCGAAGTGTTCCGGCTGGCGGCTTGCATCCGTCCGCGCCGCGGCACTACCCTGGATGATCCCGATCGCGAGGTGATCCGCATGCCAAGGCTGCTCGGTGGCATATTGTGGCTGGCGGCGCTGCTGCCGCTGGGGGCCGGTCCGCCGGACGCCATCGCCATCCGCGGGGCGCGGGTGGTGACGGTGAGCGGCGGCGTGATCGATTCCGGGACGGTGCTCCTGCGCGACGGCCTCATCGAAGACGCCGGCGCCAACCTGCTCATTCCGAAGGACGCGTGGTTGATCGAAGGGGAGGGCCTGGTGGTGTACCCCGGGCTCTTCGACGCCTTGAGCACGATCGGCATCCCCGAACCCGCCGCGCCGCCGGCGGCCGCGTCCGGCCGGGGGCAGGCGGCTCCAGCAGCCGCGGCGGCCGCCTCCGGTCCTGAAGACCGCCCGTCCAACACGAGCTGGCTGCGGGCCGCCGATCTCATCTCCCCTCAGGAGCGCCGCCTCGAGGCCGCGCGCAACGCCGGCTTCACCACCGCCGCGGTGTTTCCCACGCAGGGCATTTTCGCCGGACAGGGCGCGGTGATCAGCCTGGCGGGCAGCCGGGCGGGCGAGATGATTGTCGCCTCGCCGGTGGGACTCTATCTCAACCTGTCCACCTCCGGCTCGCCGTCCTCGTTCCCCAATTCGCTGATGGGGGTGCTGGCCTACATCCGGCAGGTTTCAAGCGACGCCGATCACTATCAGCTCGCGCGGGCGCATTATCAGCGGCAGCCGCGCGGTGCCAAGCGGCCCGCCTACGACCGCGCCATCGAAGGGCTGCTGGACGCGCCGCGCGCGCTGTTTCCGGCCTCGCGCGCGGTGGACATCGAGCGCGTGCTGCGCTTCGCCGCCGGGCTGCGCTTCCCGCCGGTGCTCTACGGCGCCCACGAAGCCTATGCCGCGGCGGAGGCGATCGCGCGCGCCAGGACGCCCGTGCTGGTAAGCCTCAAGTGGCCCGAGCGGAGCCGCGACGACCCCGAACGGGTTGACAGCTTGCGCACGCTCGAGGCGCGTGACCGCGCCCCGTCGGCGCCCGCGGCGCTGGCCAGAGCCGGGGTTGCGTTCGCCTTCTACAGCGACGGCCTGGCGGCGCGCGACCTCAAAAAGAACGTTCGGCGGGCCATCGCCGCGGGCCTCTCCGAACCCGACGCCGTGCGCGCCCTGACGCTTGCGCCGGCCACCATCTACGGTCTCGCCGACCGCCTGGGCAGCATCGAGAAGGGCAAGATCGCCAACCTGGTCGTAACCGACGGGCCGTTGTTCGGAGAGCAGACGCGCGTGAAGTACGTCTTCGTGGACGGAGTGAAGTTCGAACCGGCGCCCGAAGCGCCGGCCGCGGACAAGGTGGACGCCCGATGACGCGCGCGGCGCTATTCCTTTGCGTCTGCGCCCCGGCGCTGGCGGGCGCCGCCGCCGAGCCGCTGGTAATCCGCAACGCCAACGTGCTGACGGTTACCAAGGGCCGGTTCAAGGGCTCCATCCTGATCCGCGGCGGCAAGATCGCGGAAGCGGGCGAGCGGATCATGGTCCCCGTTGGGACGAAGGAGATGGACGCCGCCGGGCAGTACATCATGCCGGGCATCGTCGATCCGCACTCGCACATCGCCTCCGACAGCGTCAACGAGAGCAGCATGTCGGTATCCTCGATGGTGCGCATCGAGGACGTCCTCGATCCCACCGACATCGCTCTCTACCGCGCGCTGGCGGGAGGCGTGACCACGGTGGCCATTCTGCACGGCAGCGCCAACGCCATTGGCGGGCAGTGCGCGGTGATCAAGACGCGCTGGGGCAAGGACGCGCCGGGCATCGTGTTCGAGGGCGCCAAGCCGCTCCTCAAGCTGGCGCTCGGGGAGAACCCGAAGCGCCGCGGATCGGCCCCGCCCGGCACGCCCGGAGCGCCCGCGCCGCGGTACCCCGGCACGCGCATGGGGGTCGAGGACGTGATCCGCCAGGCGTTCACCGAAGCGAAGGCCTACCGCGACGCCTGGCGGACCTATGAAGAGCAGCGGTCGAAAGGCATGGACGTGCTGCCGCCGCGCCGCGATTTCAAACTCGAGCCGCTGGTGGCCGTGCTGGAAGGCAGGATGCTGGTGCACGCGCACGCCTACCGCGCCGATGAGATCCTCATGATGCTGCGCGTGGGCAAGGAATTCGGCTTCAAGATCGACGCCCTCGTCCACGCGCTCGAAGGCTACAAGGTGGCCAAGGAGATCGCCGCGCACGGCGCGGGCGCCACCACCTTCAGCGATTGGTGGGCGTATAAAATGGAAGCCGCCGACGCCATTCCCTACAACGCGACGCTCATGCTGCGCAAGGGCGTGCTGGTTTCGCTCAACTCCGATTCGGCGGAGCTGATGCGGCACATGAACACCGAAGCCGCCAAGGCCGTCAAGTACGGCGGCGCGACCGAGGACGAGGCGCTGGCCATGATCACCATCAACGCCGCCAGGCAGCTCGGGCTCGAGGCGCGGATCGGCTCGATCGAGCCGGGCAAGGACGCCGACCTGGTGATCTTCGACAAGGACCCGCTTTCGAACTACGCCAAGGTACAGCGCGTCCTGATCGACGGCGAGGTCTACTTCGATCGCGGCCGCGACCTCAGCGAGCGGGCGGCCCGCGAACAGCGCAGGAAGGCGCTGATCGAGAAGGAGAAGCAGCGCGCCGAGGCCGAAAAGAAGGCGGCGAGGAGGCCGTGATGCGTTCCCTGGTTCTGACGATGCTCCTGGCGCTGCCGGCCGCCGCCGGCGGCGCCTTTCTGCTGCGCGGCGGGACGGTGCACCCGGTCACGGCGGCTTCGATTCCCGGCGGAGACGTACTGGTGCGCGACGGCAGGATCGCCGGGGTGGGCGTGAAGCTCGCGGCCCCGCGCGGGCTGCGGGTGATCGACGTGAAGGGACTGCATGTCTATCCCGGACTGATCGATTCGGCCTCGGCGCTGGGGCTGGCCGAGATCACCGCCGTGCGCGAGACCGTCGACGTCAGCGAAATCGGGGACTTCAATCCGCAGCTTCGCGCCATCGTCGCCGTGAATCCGGCCAGCGAGCACATCGCCGTCACGCGCGCCAACGGCATCACGGCGGCGGCGACGCTGCCCGGCGGCGGTGTCCTTTCCGGCCAGGCGGCCCTCATTCACCTGGACGGCTGGACCTGGCAGGAGATGCAGCTCCAGGCGCCGGCCGCGATGGTGCTCCAGTTCCCGGTGATTCCGTCCGGAGGCGGCCCCGGTCCGGCGCGCGCGCGCCGGACGCCCTTCGCTGAAGCGAAGAAGGATTACGAAAAGCGGCTGCGCGAACTCGCCGAGTTCTTCGAGCAAGGGCGCCGCTACCAGAAAGCCAAGGCCGCCGGCGGCGCGGGCTTCCGGACCGACCTCAAGTTCGAAGC
>CAKZVG010000759.1 GCA_937921835.1 uncultured Bryobacteraceae bacterium
AGCAGAGTCTCTAGCGGGTTGTAGACCATGTCGAAGACCACGCGCGCGGGAATGCGGTCCGGAAAGAAGCACTCCTCCGGATGCGGGAACATGCCGAGCGGCGTGGCGTGAACGAGAGCGTCGAAGGTCCGCTCGCGCAACTGCTCCATGCTGAGGGCCTCGGCGCCGCAGGCCCGCGCCAGGGCGCGCACCCGGTCCGGGTTCCGCCCGGTAATGGAAACGTTGGCGCCGGCGGCCGTCAGCGCGAAGGCCGCTCCGCGCGCCGCGCCCCCGTTGCCGGCGATCAGGATCGAGGCCTTGGCCAGCCGTATCCGCCGGGCCAACGGAACGGTGACTCCTTCGGCGTCGGTGTTCGTTCCACGCCAGCGTCCCGCTTTGCGCCATACGGTGTTCACGGCGCCGATGCGGCGCGCCAGCGGCTCGATGGAGTTGAGATAGCGCATCACCTTCTGTTTGTGAGGAATGGTCACGCTCAAGCCGGCCACGGGCGCTTTCGAAGCGAAGGCGAAGAGATCTTTGAGTTGGGCGGGATGGGTGAGCAGCGGAAGATACACGGCGTCGATGCGCCGCGACTGAAAGGCGCGGTTCAGCACCGCGGGCGAGATGGAATGCCGCACCGGGTCGGCGATGACGCCGTAAATGCGCGTGTTCTTGGTCAGCTTCGGGACCCGGTAGAGGTTGCGCAGCAGGCGCGCGCACACCTGCCCGCTGGCGGTTCCTTCGTAAGAGTTGGGTGCGGCGTAGGAATACAATCCGCCGAACATGGGCGCCAGAACACGCGTGGGGAACCCCATTTCCCCCATCGCCAGCAGGATCAAGGGCACCTTCGGGTGGGTGCGCGAAAGCGACAGCACGCGCAGGTTGTCGGACGGCTTGTGCGCCGTGGTCACCACTTTGTACGCGTCGGCGGGCACGCGCAGCATGCGGCGCAGCACGGGTTCGCAAGCCGGGGTGCCGTCGAAGTTGTGATAGGAGAGCACCAGGAAGGCCTTCGAACGCAGCGCATCGAGCCGCGACGGCATATCCTCGGCGCTCTCGATTTCGACGTCGGCGGCTTTCGCGCCCGCCCCGACGGCCTCCTCGAGAATGCGCAACTGCTCCTCGACGCTGCCGTTGAAACGGCCGTGGTTCTGATGGCGGCGGCAAGTCGCCAGCACGGTGCAATCCGGATAAGCGAGCAGGAACTCGCCGATGACCTTCACTCCCTCCCGCGGGTCGGGAAGGTAGTCGAGCCGGAACTCGAGGAACCGTTCGCCGGCTTCCGCCTCGCTCCGGGCATGCTCCAGCAGCTTTCCCGCATCGGGAAGCCCAAGAGCGATACAGATTCGAGGAAGAGAGGGTTTTGAAGCCATCGGACCGGCGCCCGTTTAGAATAGCACACCCTCTATGGCGCAACCTGAGAACCCGCGGAGTCTTGCGCCGCGCGGGCACGCTCGGCCAGCAGCGCCTTCCAGGCGGCCAGCAGCGGCCCCGCCGCCGCGGTTCCGAAACGGTCCGCGCCCGCTTCGTAGGCCGCCAGCGCCTCCCCGAGCACCGCCACGCCACAGACCTTCAGCCCGGCGCGCTCCTTGAGGCGCGGCCTGACGAAGCGCAGCACCTCGAGCGCGGGAAGCGCGGGCGGGAAGCCACTCACCACGGCGGCGAAATCGACGCCCGCGAGCCGGCACATCTTGCAGGCGATCACCTGGTGCTCGGCCGTGAGATGGGCCGTGTCGAGAACCACCTTGAGGACCGCGCCCGTTTCGTGGCAGGTCTCGGTCATCTGCACCAGCTCCGACTCGATGTACTGAAACTGGCGCGAGACAAGCTTTCCCGTGTTGAGCGCCATCTCGATCTCGCGCGCGCCGCGGCGCAACAGGTCGCGGGCCTCGTAGAGTTTGACGGCGGTGGTCTGCCAGCCGTGCGGGAAGCCCACCACGCCGGCCACGGCGACGCCCGAGCCGTCCAGCCAGCGCACGGCCAGGTCGGCGTCGGAAGGGCGGACGGTGACCGCGCGCGCGCCGCACTCCCGCGCCAGGCGGCAGCCGTCATGCACCTGCTCCTCGGTCAGAGCGGGCGCGGCCAAATCGAGTTCGACGCGGCTGGCGAGGTCCTCGTACGCCGCCAGCAAGGGACGGGTTTCTTCCACGGTTTACTCTCTCTCCAGGCAAGTTCTCCAGGCCGCGGCGCCGTCTTCGGGCGGGGTTTCCACGCATGCGCCCCCGGACCGGGAGAAGCGGTCAAACCAGATCACCACGGATACCATTCATGCGGCGGCCGCGTGCGGCCCCAGGCCAGCAACGCGGCGCGTTCGAACTTGCTCCAGCCGTGCGTCCGCCGGTCAGACCTCCAGCTTCCAGGGCGCCCGGTAGCGCGCTTTCAGGTACGGCTTGGCCTCCTCCTGAAGCACGGTGCCCTGCTGGTCGTCCCAGTCCAGCCACAGCCTGGCGCGCATGGAGATGTTCGCCAGGATGCAAACGGTGGAGGAGCGCACGCAGGTCTCGATATCGCTGGTTGGCCGCTCGCGCGTCCGGATGCACTTGAGGAAGTTCTCCCAGTGCGGCTGATTCATCAGGCTCATCGCCTTGTCGTTTTCGTAGGCAACGGCGGGCGTGGACGGATCCTTGGACGAAAACACCCAGCATCCCCGGCGGTTGAGGATCAGCGTTCCCTTCGTCCCATGGATGGAAGTGCCGGCCCCTTGTCCGAACATCGGCAGCGGATTGGCGGTGCGGCTCTCGTAGCTGGCGATGAACTTCGGATAGTGGAAGGTCGCCAGCATCGAATCGGGTGTCTCGAGATTGTCCTTCACCCAGAAGCGGTCACCCATGGCCGAAATCGACTTAGGCATGGGCTCGCCGAAGCACTGGTGCACCGGGTCGAGCAGATGCACGCCCCAGTCCGTCATCGCTCCGCCGGCGTAGTCCCAGAAGTAGCGGAACGTGGACCAGCGGTTGGGCGCAATGCCCCAGCGGTTCAGATTGAAGGGTACCTT
>CAKZVG010000760.1 GCA_937921835.1 uncultured Bryobacteraceae bacterium
CCTTCCGCCAGTTCGGCCGAGAATTGCAGCGCGCCGAACGGCTTGCCGCCATGCTCGACTTCCTCGGCCTGCAACTCGATCCGCGCCGCCGGCTTGTCCAGCGTCCCGTTCCCTTCGGCGGTGAAACTCAGGCCGAGCGCCAGCGGCGTTCCGCCCGGCAGCACGATGTCGCGCAGTTTCAGATTTCCGGCGCGCGCCGCGAGGGTGTAGTTCTTTCCCGCCATGGCAAGCGATCCCGAAGCTTCGAGAAACTGCCCCGGCTGCTGCTCCAGCCGCAGCCGTTCCAGCTTGAAGGTATCGCCCTGGTAGGCCGCCGCGGCGTCGAGCTTGCCCAGCGGCTGGCCGTACAGCGCCAGCTCGCGTCCCGCAACCGTGAGCTCCGCTCCGGGCTCGCTCAGGGTCCCGCTCACGTGGGCGGCGGCGCTGAGGGTTCCGCCCGCCGGCGCCGCGCCCAGTCCCGCGGCCTCCAGCAGATCGCTGAGCGGCGCGCCGCGCACCTCCGCCTGGAAACTCAGCTCGCGCGCGCCCGTCAAATCCACGGCGCCGCTGGCGGTGAGGGCGCTGCCGCGCCAGCGCAGGGATGCCTGCTCCAACACCGCCCGCCCGGGCGTGTACTCCAGGCGCGCCCCGGCTGCGATGCCGTCAAGGTTCCAAGCCTTCACTTCCGGCGCCGAGAGCGCCGCCTGGATACGCGGCTTAGTCACCGTGCCGCCGATCTCGGCCGCCAGCTCCACGCCGCCGGACAGCGGGAGCGCCGCGGCGTCCGTTTCACCCTGAAAGCGGCTCAGCGCCGGCAGAGTCCGCGAGAGCGGGATTCGAGCGGCCAGCCGCCCCGAGAGCGCTCCCGCCGGTGAAAGCGCCAAGGAGCCATGCAGGCGGGCGGCGAGCATTTCGAGGCTTTCGATTTCGACGGCCGCCTGCCCGCCGTCGAGCCGGGCGCGGATCACGGCCGCCACCGGCAGCGCGTTCCTGTCCGGCGCCGTCCCGGACGGCGTGAGCACGATCGAAGCGCGCGCACGGCTCTTCTCGAACGCAAGCCCTGGAAACGAAGCGGTTGCCGACGCCGTGGCGTTGCTCGCCACGCGCACCGGCAGGCCGAATGCGCGGCTGAAGCGGTCCAGGCTGGCGCGCTCGATCCGGGCCGAAATCCTGCTCTCGCCGGCTCGCGGCGCCAGCGCCAGCCGCCCGCCCGCCACCAGCGCCGCTTCCGGAGAACTGAGGCGCAGCGAGCGCAAGTCGGCGGTTTGGGTGGCGCCGTCGTAGACGAAGTCGGCGGCGAGGCCGATCCCGCGCAGGTTTTCGAAACGCAGGCCGCCGCCGCCGATCGTGCCTTCGACGCGCGGCGCGCCGGCCGGTCCCGCGATGCCAAGGCGCAGGCTGAGCTCGCCTTCGATGCGCTGCTTCAGACCCGCCAAGACAGCGATCCGGTTGAGCGTGGCGTTGCCCTCAAGCACCACATCCAGCCGCGGCGCGGCGAAATCGCGGATGCTGCCCGTGAGCAGCAGGCGCGCCTCCGGAAACTCGACCTCGAACGGCTCGACTTGCACGAACTCGCGGCCAAATCGCCCCCGCGCCGCGAGCTTGCGCAGCTTCAGCGTACGTCCCCCAACGGCGATACTGCCTTCCTCGAGAGCGTCGAGCGCCAGCGTGTGGAGGAACGTCGAAAGATCCCCGCCGGCCGACAGGCGCCAGGAAGGAATCGCCACCGTCACCCCGCGCGCGCGGTCCTCGACATCGAGCGTCCCGCCGGTGATGCGCAACCGCTCGATGACGAACTTGGGCGCGGGTCCGCCGCCTCCCGGTCCGGCCAGCCGCGGCAGGTTGTCCTTGCCTTGCGCGTCCACCACCAGCCGGATCCGCGGGGAATCGACGAGCGCCGATTGGACGGCATAGACGCCACGAAGGAGCTCCCACGGCCGCAGCTCCACCCGGATTGCCTCCACGCGCAACAGCGGCGGCAAATCGGGACGGTCGCGCGCCGCCAGCGTCACGCCGCGCAGGGCGAGCCGCAGGCGCGGGAGGTTGTAGTCGATGTGAGCGGCTTCCAGGTGGATGCCCTCGGACTGCAACGCGCGCACCGCCTGTTCGAGCACCCACCGCCGGGCGGGCGGAGCGTGCAGCAGCAGGATGCCGGCGCCGAGCACAAGGATCGCTCCGGCCAGCAGGCCGCCCGCGAATACCTTGATCCTTCGCGCCAGCGCCAACTCGCGCTCCGCTTACTTGAGGGCCCGCAGCAGAGTCTGGACCTTCTTCGCTTCGGGCGCCTGCGGGGCCAGCCGCAAAAAGGCCTGGAAGTGCTCAACCACCTTGTCGAGCTGCTTGAGGCCGTTATAGGCCAGCCCCGCGTAGTAGTGCGCGTAGGCCAGATCGGGCTCGCGCTCGAGCGCGCTTTCCAGGTGCCGCGCGCCGCTGCGGTACTCCTTGCGCGCCACGTCGAGCACACCCCGCACGTAGGCGAGCTGCGAGCTCCCGGCGTTGATCTCCGCGGCTTCCGAGAGCAGGGTCTCGGCTTCGGAAAACTGCTTGCGCTGAATGCTCAAGCGGGCGCGCGCGATTCTGGACAGCTCCGAATCGGGACACTCCTCGGCCAACCGGTTCACGGTGCTTTCCGCGTCGGCCAGCTTCTCCTGTTCGATCTGCGCGAGCGCCAGGTAGTAGTTGGCCGCGAGCTGGTCTTCGGCGGATCCCTCCGCCGCGGCGCGCAGGGTCTTCTCCGCCGCCGCCAGCCGGCCGGACTTGTACTGTCCGACGCCCTCGGTGAGCGACTGCCCCACGAGCGCGCCCGCCGCGAATCCGATCAGCAAGAACTTCCCAAGCATATCCGCCCCCTAAATCACTTCGATGTGTCCGCGCCGCCGGATGTTTCCTCCCCGGACGGAATGCCACCGGCCACTTCTTCCATCACAGCACGAAATGGAGCTGGACCGCAGGCCGGAAACGCCTCTGCCGAAAGGGCTTCCGGCAAGCTACAATAGGATGCCGCGTGCCGCGGCCCGATCAGCTATGCCTACATTCGCGCTTCCGGTGAGACTGCCGCAACTGACCTTGACGGCGGTGGTGGACATTCTGGTCGTGGCCTTCCTGATTTATCAGTTCATCATGATCGTGCGCGGCCGCCGCTCCGCGCACGTGCTGCTGGGGATTCTGATTCTGGTGGCGGTCTACCTGGTGGCGGTGTACGCACAGCTCGAACTGCTGCGGTCGATCCTGGCGAACCTGGCGCCTTACACCGCCTTCGCGCTCATCGTCATGTTTCAGTCCGAGATCCGCCGTGTGCTGGCCCGGCTGGGGCGGCGCTACTGGCGCGACTTCGGCGCGCGGGTGCAGCGCCGCGACTTTCTCGACGACGTTATGCTGGCCATCCAGAATCTCTCGCAGACCAAGACCGGCGCGCTGATCGTGCTGGAACGCGACATCGGCCTGCGCACGTTCATCGAGAGCGGCGTGCGGCTCGATGCGCACCTGTCGCGCGACCTGCTGCTCTCCATCTTCCAGGAGGGCGGAACGCTGCACGACGGCGCGGCGATCATCCAGGGCGACCGCATCGCCGCCGCAGCCTGCTTTCTGCCGCTGAGCATGAACCCCGCCATTCTG
>CAKZVG010000761.1 GCA_937921835.1 uncultured Bryobacteraceae bacterium
TCCACCATAACGTAGATGAGTTCAACCTCATCGGTTTTTTTGGATGATTTAAAGGCCTTGGAAACAAGATCGGCCTCCGAGCGGCAGGTGGAGCAGGCGGCGCCGGGTTGCGCGACAGGCGGCCCGTGGCGCACGCGCAGCCGGCAGCCCGCCGCGCCGAATACGCTGATCGCGGCGAAAGGGACGTCCAGGCTGCGCGCCGCCAGCCGGACGACGCGAAGCAGGCGCGCCTGCTGGTCGCCAGCCGCCGCATCGCCTGGACGGTCCGTCGAATCCATCGCTTGCCTACCTGGAGTACACCGTTACCCGGTACTTCATCTCGAGCGGCTCGCCGCGCCTCAGCGTCAGCGAGGATCTCCCCGGGTAATTCACGCCCAGAAAGCCGTAGTGCCGGAGGCACCAGCCATTGGGAAAGCCGGGATTGGCCGGATCGGGGTCGATGCGCAGTCCGGCGCGGCGCCCGGCGAAGCTCCCTTCGAGCTGCGCCCAGGCGTGCGGGACCATATCCGTGTCGCGCGCTTCGCGGCCCTGATCGGTGACGATTTCGGTCCCCTCCCGCGGAGCGAAGCGCACCGAGAAACCGCCATAGCCTTTGTTCTGGGCTGGTTCGCCGGCGATTTCGACGGGATCCCGCGCGGCCTCGATGCGGAGCGCGAACAGGATTTCGCGGCGCCCGCCCGCGGCCGGCCGGGCGGTGATCCGCACGGTTTCGGCGGCCACTTTCACGCCCTCCGCGTACCAGCCGTTTTCCACCTCCAGGCGGGCCTCGCCGGGCGAGACCTCGCGGGCGATCCAGCGCTCGAAACGCTGTTCGACCCCCTTCAGGAGCCACCCGTCGCGCTTGGCTCCGTTCACGATCACCACCGGCCACGCCCAGAAAATGCCGCGATGGTGCCAGTGGTCGCGTGGGAAATCGTCGGTCAGCGCCACGCCGTCCGGCGTATACAAGGGGTGGACATAACTCGAACGGCGCCGGTCTTCGGGGGCGCCATTGCGCAAAACCATTCCGTGGTTATAGATATAAACCGGCTTGCCGTTTTCACTCAATTCGAGGGAATCGGGGTCGATGGCGCGAAATCGGAACCCTCCGGCGCCAGCGCCGGGAAGGGCGAACGTGGCCAATACAGCGATGACTGCCAGGCGGCTCACAGTAAGCGATTGTACCGCCAGCGGGGGCTCACGCGCGAGCCATATTGCGCTTGAGGAACTCGACGCCTTCAAAGGCGATCGATTCCGGCGTGGGCGCCAGGTCGCGCCAGATGGAGGCGGCCGCGGAGATCTCGCCCAAAGCGAAGCCGAAGCTCTCGATGGTCAGCCACCCGTCGTAGTTCAATTCGCGCAGAGCCTGGAACACGGCGTCCCATTCCACGTGGCCGCTGCCGGGCGTGCCGCGGTCGTTCTCGCAGGTGTGGACGTGCAGCAGGTGGCGGCCGGCCGTGCGGTAGGCGGAGGCGATGTTCTTTTCCTCGATATTGGCGTGGAAGGTGTCCACCAGCAGGCCGACGTTGGGATGGCCGATCGCCTCGCAAAGGGCGGCGCCGTCGGCGGCGGTGTTCAGGAAATAGGTCTCAAAGCGGTTGAGCGGTTCAAGGGCGACGCGCACGCCGGTTGCGGCGAGCGTGCTCCCTAATTCCCGCCAGCCCTCCACCGCCCATTGCCATTCGTCGGCGGTGCGCCGCCGACCGGGAAGATACCCCACCGGCGAGTAGAGCGGTCCACCGAACAGATCCGCGCCCACCTCGGCTACCGCCTCGATGCTCTCCCTGAGGTGGGCGATGGTCCGGCGGCGCACGTCGGCGTCCTCGCTGATGAGGCTCAGCCCGTTGGGGATCACCGAGCAGACCGTACACTCCAGGCCGTGCTCTTCGAGGCCCTTGCGGATTTGGGCCGCGGGGTATCCGGCGGCGCGGAAAACCGGGATCTCGACGCCATCGAAGCCGCGCTCCCTGAGCAGCGGGAGAAGCGGGATGTCGGAGGGACCGAAATTCGCGGTCCAGATGAATGCATTTACGCCGAACTTCATGATGATCTGGGTCCTCCAGGATCGAAGCCCGATCTTACCACAGCCCCGCCGGCCCGGCGGCTTAATCGTCCTTGCCGCGCGTCAATGCAACCCCTTCACGCGCGCCCGTTCCAGCCTCGGCCTGCGGCTCAACTTGCGGCGCAGCAGCGACACCAGAAAGTCGATCCCGAATCCGGCCAGCATGGCGGACAGGACGGCGCCGGCGCCGTAAATCAGCGCGTATCTGGCGCTCAACTCCGCTACCAGCGCCGGGAACCCGGTTTTCACCACCTCCAGCGGCGCCGTGGACACACTCAGCACCCGCCCGCCGGCGCACTCATAGACCCGCACTTCGTAGGACTCCGGCGGCGCCGTGCGCGGCCACGGAATCTCAGCGCGGTATGGGGCCCCTGCCGGACCCGGCGGTTCCATCCGGACATCGCCCGCCGTCACGCGGTAGGCTCCCCGCGCGGCCTTCATGCGCACGAAGTCCTCGCGCAGGCGGCCGGAGTCCCGGCTGGCCGGAGAGAGCCGCAGCCCGCGCTGGATCGCGCCCGGGTCGAGTTGGAAGCGTTCGATCTCCTCGCGCGAAAGCAGCCGCTCAACGGGTTCCGGCGCATGCAGCAGGAACAGCGAAGGCGCTCCCGCCACCCGCACCCGCCCGGTGGTCACCCAGATGGGACCCACCCGCCCCTTGCGCTGAAAACTCTCCTCCGCGTCGGGACCGCGCGCCACAACGATCAGGCTCGAGCCGGGACTCGCCACGCCCTCCACCCGCACCGTCGCGCCGCCGTAGCGGGCGCCGATCTCAATCCGCTGCGGCGTCAATTTCACCCGCCCGTCCGGCGCCCTCTGCCGCTCCGGCTTCGCGGTGGCCACCTGCCGCTCGCCATGCCCGCTCTCCAGCAGAACCGGCGGCGCGGCCACCACGCCGAAGGCCATCTTCAGCGCCATCCCCAATCCCAGGGCGCCGAGCAGCAACAGCAGGTGCTCGCTCCGCAGGTGGCGGCTGGCCATGGCGCCGAACTGCGCCCCGGCGGCCGCGGCGCCCGCCAGCAGCAGCGCCAGCACCACGTCCACCGTCTGGTTCGCCACCGCCTGCATCAGCGTCACCCCGGAGGCCGTGAACACGATCTGGAACAGGTCCGTTCCCACCGCGACGTGCGCCGGCATGCGCAGCAGGTAGACCATCATCGGCACCATCAGGAATCCGCCGCCGACTCCCATCACCGCCGCCAGCACGCCCACCAGCGCGCACAGTAGGAACGGCGCCAGGACCGAGTGCCGCACCTGCGAGCGCGGAAAGTCCATCTGCCAGGGCAGGCGCTTGAGCAGCGGCTTTCGCGCCGAGGGGAGTTCCCCTTCCAATTCCGGCCGCCAGCCGGAAAGGTTGCGCAGGCTCTCGAAAACCATGTAACCGCCTACCGCTCCCAGCACCAGGATGTAACTGAGTTTGATGAAGACGTCGGCGTTGCCGAGCAGCCGCAGGACCTTAATAAGTTCCACCCCCGCCGACGCCCCGCTGAGGCCGCCGAGCAGCAGCACGGAGCCCATCTTCAGGTCGACGTTGCCGTAGCGGAAGTGCGCCGCCACTCCCGAGGACGCCGTGGCGACCAGCGCATTGGTACCGGAGGCGGCGGCCACGGTGGGGGGGATGCCGAGCATCATCAGCAGGGGCGTGAGCAGAAACCCGCCCCCGACGCCCAGCAGGCCCGACAGAAACCCCACTCCGCCGCCCGCCGCCACGAGCGCCAGCACATCCAGGCTCAGGCCCGCTACCGGCAGAAAGACCGGCATCCCATTCCACCCCCGGCGGTGCGGCTCAACTGATCACGGCCGCCGGGGAAAGGCCCGCGGTGTCCACGGCGGTCACACCGGCGACGCTGCGTGCGACGCGTTCCACGTCGGCGAGTTGTTCGAGCGACGGCAGGCGGCCCATGAGACGCACCGTCCCGCCGCTTGCCTGCACGTCCAGTTCGAGGTTCACCGTGGCGGGGTCGAGCACCAGCGCGCGCCGCACCCTCGCCGCCAGCACCACCTCCTCCATGCGCGCGCGGCACTCCCCGTCGAAATCCCAGCAGCGCTGCCGCACCAGCGTGGCGATGGTGGCGCAGGCCT
>CAKZVG010000762.1 GCA_937921835.1 uncultured Bryobacteraceae bacterium
GGTCTACTGTCTGGAGGGCGCGGACCACCCCGCGCTGGAGTCGCTGTTCGACGCCATGCTCGACCTGTCCGGCGGCGCACGCTTTCAGATCGAGGAGCGGGCGATGCTGGGCGGCATCGTGGCCCTGAAGCACCCCGGTGCGGCGTGGACCCCAACGCTCGAGAAAGAACCCCTCTACGCCAGCTTCGACGACACCGCCCGCCGCCGGCGGCGCCCGGTGGAACTCACCTTCATTCCCTACTACGCTTGGGCAAACCGGGGACCCGGCGAGATGCGGGTGTGGATTCCCGTGGCGGCTGCGGCGCCGCCGCATCCCTGATCCCGGGCATCCGCGGGAGGGCTCGCCAGCCGCGTCTCGCCACCCCGCCACCGCGCGTGGGCCGCGCGGCGAACCCGCTCTGTTTCAGACCTTCGATGCGCTCCGCCACGGACGGCGTGCGTGGTTTCCGCCCGCGGAATACGCACCCCGCGAGTTTATAATGCGGAAGTGCCATTCATCCGGGCTCGCGGCGCAGAAACCACCACTGCCCGCGCCGCGCACCGGCCCCGGCCGGCGGCGCGGAACTTGAGCGGTTCTGGCGCGCTGCCATGGAGGCGGGAGATCAAGAGGATGCGGGAACTGGCAGTCTTCCTGGCGGCCGCCGCGGCGGCTTTTCCGGCCGGCGTGCGCATCGAGCGGGGTGCGGTGAACAGCGTCGCGCTTCCGGCCGGGGCCGCTATTTACGGGGCGCCGGGAGCCAGGACGGTGCTTGTCACCCACGCGCGGAGGGATGTCCTCTGGGCCGCCGGCGGTGCGGCCCTGATCGTCCCGGCGGGCGAGGCGGGCACCCTCACCGGCGCCGCGGAGTTCTGGCGGCTGTTCCGGAAGGCCCGCTTTCACGATTACGAGCAGCGGACCACCAAGCTTCCGGAACGCCCGATGGCGATCGCCCGCACCGTCCGTGGCGGCGACATCCTGCGGTTCGGCGCGCTCGAAGTACAGGTCCTCGACACGCCCGGTTTCACCCCCGGCGCGGTGACGTATCTGTTCACCAGCGCCGGAAAGCGGTACGCCGCCACCGGCGATCTGATCTACAGCGGCGGGCGGCTGCTCGATATCTACAGCTTGCAGGATTCCATCGCCGAAACCAGGACTCGCGGCTACCACGGCTTCGCCGCCCGTTCCGGCCGCCTGATCGAGAGCCTGCGCCGGGTGAAGGAGGCCCGTCCGGACATCCTCGTCCCGGCGCGCGGTCCGCTGATCCATGATCCTGCCGGAGAGATCGAACGTCTCATCGCGCGGCTGCAAGCCCTCCTGGAGAGCCACTTCGCCACCGACGCCCTGCTCTGGTACTGGGGCGAGGAGAACTGGCGCTTGCGGGCCCGTCTGGCGACCGGCCACCCGCCTCCGCCCCCTCTCCCGATGGCCCCCCAAAAAGACCTCCCGGACTGGGTGCTCGCCATCGGCAATTCGCGCCTCCTGTTGTCTTCGAGCGGCGCGGCCTTTCTGATCGACGCCGGGGCGGCGCGCATCGTGGAGCGGCTCGAGGAGCTGCGCCGGCAAGGGCGCTTTCGCGATCTGGAAGGGTTATGGATCAGCCACTACCACGACGATCACACCAACCACGCCGCCGAAGTGGCGTCCCGTTTTGGCGCGCGGGTGTACTTCGACGAACGCCTGCGGGACATTCTCGAACACCCGGAGCGCTACCGCATGCCGTGCCTCACCGCGAATCCGGTTTCGGGACAGCCGCTCGGCGACGCGCACTCCTGGCAGTGGCGCGAATTCCGTCTCACGAATTACTATTTTCCCGGCCAGACGCTCTATCACGGCGGACTCGCGGTGGAGTGCGGCGGCGAGAAGCTGTTCTTCGCCGGCGATTCGTTCACCCCGTCCGGAATCGACGATTACTGTCTTCAGAACCGGAACTTCGCCGGCGCCGGCCAGGGATACCATTACTGCCTGGACTTGCTCGAAAAGCTGGGCCGTGATTACTGGCTCATCAATCAACACGTCGCGCCCATGTTCCGCTTCGATGCCGGTTTCGTGGCCAGGCTGCGCGGCGAACTGGAGAAGCGCGAGCGGATCCTCGCCGGGCTGACGCCGCTGCCCGGCGCCAACTACGCGGCCGACGAAGGCTGGGCGCGCCTCTACCCATACGCGGCCCGCGCCCGGCCCGGCGAGGACGCCGTCCTTGAACTGCGCCTTTACAACCACGCCGCCGGGCCGCTGGCCTTCCGCGTCCGCTGGAACGCGCCGCCAGGCTGGCGCCTGAAAGAGGGTGGGCGGAGCGTCCTGATTCCGCCCCGGAGCGAGGGAACGGTCCGGGCCCGCCTCGCCGCCGTCTCTCCTCCGGAGGTGGCCGTCCTGACCGTCGATGTCGCCTTCGCCGGGTTCGATCTGCGGCGCTGGACGGAAGCGCTCCTGGAGGGCGGGCCTCAGCCCCGCTCTGATGGTCCTGGCCGGCCCCGGCTCCCGCCGGCCGGCAGTCCCCAAGTCCGGTTCAGCGAGCCCCGGTAGTTCTCCCAACCGGAGACCGCGCCCGCCCGCGAGCAGGTCTTACTGATACTTGGCTACCAACAAGCCGGCAGGAGGCATGGACTCTAAGGCCCGGCGCCCCGCCGGGGCGCGTCAGCGTGGATTCTCGTGGGCTGGACCGGCCGGAACGGCGCCCCGCTCGAACGCCAGCCCCGCGCCCCGTCCGCGCGAACCGTGCCAGTTCGAAAAGGCTTCCCTCACGATGTGCGCGATCACCCGCCAGTGCCGCGCCGCCAGCCCCAGCCACGACCAGGCGCTCCTCTGCGGGAAGTAAATCCCCCGGAAGAAGAGCCGCGCCAGGAAATGGCTGATCCGGTATGGAACCGGTTCGTCGCGCAGGGCATGGATCGCCGCTTCGGTGGCCTCCACGCTGTAGGAATCGCGCCACGCGGCGCGCACCTCCTCTTCCACCTGGCTGATGGTCATCTTCAGCGGCGTGTGCGCCATGCGGAAGGCGGTGAAGTCCATCCAGTGTTTAGGGCGCGTGAGGCGCCCTTCGGCCAGCAGCCGGTCGTAGAGCGGCGTCGAGGGATACGGCGTCATCTGGCCGAACACCGGCAGCGCGGGCGGCCACTTGCGGATTTCCTCGAGCGTTCGGGCCGCCACGCCGGGCGTGTCGTGGTCCAGACCGAATATGAACGACGTGATGGCGTAGACGTTGCGCCGCGCCAGCCGTTCCAGAACCGCCCCGTACTCCTCGGGCTTGTTGAAGCCCTTGTTCACGCTGGCCAGGTTGTCCCGGTCGATCGACTCCATGCCGATGAACACCCACTTGCCGCCCGACTCGGCGATGAGGTCCACCAGTTCCTCGTCCCGCAGAAGGTTGGCGCTGATCTGGCCGACCCAGGCAAGCTGCGCTTTCGCGGCGATGATGTCGCGCAGCAGGCTCTTCAGCCTCTTGGCGTTGATGGCGAAGTTGTCGTCCACGAAGAACACCGCGATTTTGCCCCGGCCCCGGTCCGCCCGCGCCTTCAGCCGCACCAGTTCCTCGACGATGCTTTCGTTGCTCCGGTAGCGGATCGAGTCGCCGAAAAAGCCCGTTACGGTGCAGAACTCGCAGCCGTAGGGACAGCCGCGCCCGGACTCGACCGGAATGATGTGGAAGGTCTCCCACGGCACCTGGTAGTGGCGCATAATGGCGCGCGCGGCCCGGGGGATGCGGTTGAACTGGTCCAGATCGAGGCGGTCCCACGGGATCTGAGGGTAGTTCCGCAGATCCGGCTTGCGCTCCTGTCCGAAGGCGTCCACCGGCGCGTAGTACTCTTGCAGCCGTCCCCGCGCGGCATCCTCGACGATCCGCGGCCAGGTCTCGTCCGCCTCGCCCACCGCCACGGCGTCGGCGTGCCGCGGCCCGCCGTCCCGGCCGAGGGCTTCGCCGGGAAGCTCGGTAACATGCGGCCCTCCCATCACCACCCGGATTCCGGCCGCCCGCAGCGCGTCAGCGACCCGGTAGGCCTTGGCGATCATGCGCGTCATCGCTCCGATGCCTACCAGCCCAATCTGGCGCTCCCGGGCGAAGCGCACCAGTTCTTCGTCCGACATGGGCTGAGTGTTGCCGTCCACCAGAGTCACCTGGTGTCCGGCCGGCGTCAGCGCCTGGAGGAGAAACATCCACAGGTGCGGCATGAAGTTCCGGGTCACGCCGTTGTCGGGGTTATAGAGAAGTATGTTCATAGCAACCGCAAGGACACCGCCCGGTTTCTCGCCATGGTGGCGCTCCGGGCGCGCGCCACCCCGGCACTGACAACTCGCCAGCCGTTGTCGTTACGGTTTGCTGGTCCTCGGCCCGAGCCGAGGAACGTCAAGCGACAGCGGAATCACCTCCCGGCGGATAGCCAGGTTGGACTTCTCCCCAAAACCAGAGGAACCCCAAGCATAGCAGCATCCAGGGCTTTCCGCTCGGGCCGGGACAAGTCCGGGTACGCAAGGCGTGCGCGCGAGCCGGTACATGCGATGCGCACGGCCCCGCCCGCGGCCGGCGCGGGCGCGGGAATTCCGTCCTCGGCGGTTTCGCTATACTGGCCGGGAATGCTGCTCGTTTCCGGTCCCCCGGGATCGGGGAAAAGCTGGCGCATCGCGCCGGCAATCGAGGGTTTCCTGGCCCGGCGCGAGGAGGGTTGGCGCCTCCTGGTGCCTACGGCCACCATGGCCGAACACCTCCGTAACGCCGCCGCCCGCCGGGGTCACGTGCTGCGTCCGGAATGGATCGCGACCTTCAGCCGGTTCCTACAGCCGTTCCATGCCGGGCTGAAGCCCGCCAGCCCCGCCCTGCTGTCCATCCTCACCGCCCGCGCACTCCAGGCCTCCACCCCGGCCGAGTTCGCCAAAGTCGCCGCCCTGCCGGGGTTCGCGCGACTGGCCGCGCGCCTGGTGGAGGAGTTCTCGCTGGCTGGCTGCGACCCGTCGCGGCTCGCCCTTCTGCTCGCGAGCCCGCGCCTGGAAGCCCCCTTCGGCCCCGCGTTTCTCGAGGTCTACTCCGCCGTCATGGAAGAACTCGCCCGCCGCGGGCTGGCCTTGCGCGGCCAGCTTCTGGCGGCCGTGGCCGAGCGCATCCGGACGCTCGGGCTGCCCGGTGTCAGCCGGGTTTACCTGGACGGGTTCTTCTCGTTCAACAGCCGCGAACTCGAAGTGCTGCGCGCCATCGGCCAACACGCCTCCCTTACCGTGGTGGCGCCGGACTGGGAGGGGCTGGCCCCGCTCCGCGCCGCCTTCGCCGGATGTCTTCGCGAAGAGCGGCTTAGCGAGGTTCGTAGACCCACGCCCCGGCGGCGCCTTTTCGCCGCGCCCACCGCCGCCCAGGAAGCAGGCGAAATCGCCCGCCGGATCCTCGAAGAGGCCTCCCGGGGCCGGCCCTTCCGGGACATCGGCGTCGTGGTCCGCTCGGCCTCCTCGGGTGTCGCCGAGCTCGCTTCCGCCTTCAGCCGCTTCGGGATCCCGGCGCGCTTCTATTTCGCCGAGCCACTGGCTTCGCAACCGGCCGTTCAGTATCTGTCTACAATTGTAGATTCTATGCGGAACGGCTGGGACCACGAACTGCTGCTCAAGGCTTTGCGGATGACCGCTTCCGGTCTGGGTGGAACTCCGGCGGGGGACCGGCTGGATTTCGCGCTGCGCGGGATGGTGCCCGGCCGGGGGCTGGCCGGCATCTCGCCCCTGCTACGGAAGTTCTCGCGCCGCCTATCCGAAGGGCTGGAGCGGATGGACGCCTGGCCGGAGACCGGCAGCGCGGCTTCCTGGGCCGGGCGGGTGGCCTCGCTGCGCGCCTTGGCCGCCTCTGGCGAACCGCCGGAGTCGCGCGACGAAGCGCTGCTGTGGCGCGCAAATTCCGCCGCGCTCGACGCCTTCGAAGCCGCCGCGCTCGAAGCGGTTACCGCCGCCGGCGGAAGCGCCCAGCTCCCCTTCGAGGAGTACTGGGAGCTGCTCGAACCGATTCTTAAGTCTACAAGTGTAAGATTCAATGATCACCGCCGGGACGTGGTCCACGTCATCGATGTCTATGAAGCCCGCCAGTGGGAGCTGCCGGTGGTCTTCGTGTGCGGGCTGCTGGAGAAGGAATTCCCCCGCTACCACTCCCAGGATCCCATCTTTGACGATTCGGCGCGCGCGTTCTTCCAGGACGCCGGCGTGAACCTCCGCACCGCCGCCGAACGGCAGCGGGAAGAAGAGTTCCTCTTCGCCCTGGCCACCAGCCGCGCCACCGAGTGCCTCACGCTGAGCTATGCCCGTTTCAACGCCAAGGGCGAGGAGAACCTGCGTTCCTTTTTCCTGGATGCCTTCGAAGCCATGGCGGACCTGACCCCGGAAGCGTCCCGCCCGGTGCGCCCGCAGCCGGCGCGGACAAAAGCGCTGCTCCCCGCGCCGGCCATCCGCGCCCAGGATCTGCTCGCGCACCTGAGCGCCCGCCATGCCGTCCTTGCTCCTACAACAATAGAATCGTTCCTGCACTGCCCGTTCCAGTTCTTTGCCCACCACACCCTGCGTCTCGAAAAGAGACCCGAGGAGCCGCGCGAGCGGCTGTCCGCCTTGTTGCAGGGCACCATCGTGCATGAGGCGCTGGCGCGATTCTGCCGTGACGGCGCCGGTCTGCTTGAGACCCTCGACGAGGTCTTCGAACGGGCTTGCGACGGCGCGCGGGTGCCAGCGGGATACCGCCGGGAAGCGGTCCGTTTCGAGATGATCCGGAATTTTTCGAACTTCCTTCGCGACACCACCCTGCCTCTCGGTCCAGGCTGGTCGGTGAAAACGGAAGAGGATTTCGAATTCGCCTTGAACGAACGGATTCAAATCCACGGAACGATCGACCGGATGGAGGTTCACCCGGAGGACGGTTGCGCTCTGGTGATCGACTACAAATATAGCTCACCGGCCGGTCTCCAGCAGAAGCGCAAGGATCACGAAAGCGGGCAGTTGGTGCAAGGGGGGCTCTACATGCTGGCGGCCGGGCGCCACTTCGGACTTCAGCCTGTGGGAATGCTGTACTGCGGGTTGAAAAAAGAGATCAGTTGGGAAGGCTGGCACCTGCCGCTCGACCATCTGCGGGAGGTGGGGGAATCGGTCTCTGAGCCCGAACTCCAGGAACGCCTGGAGACCGCCGTGGCAAGAACCCTGGAGGCGGCCGCCGCCATCGCGCAAGGCGAAATCGCCCCGCATCCCGCCGATGCTTCCAAGTGCCCCTACTGCCAGTTCTGTGACATCTGTAGGTATGAGCTCCCGGCCGCCGCTGTTGCGGCCGCCCCCACGGTGGCGGACGCGCAGGAGGAACCGGCGTGAACCTCAGTCCCGAGCAGCGCCGGGCGGTCGAGGCGCAAGGCCAGGATGTCTGCGTGGTGGCGGGTCCCGGCTCCGGCAAGACGCGCGTGCTCACGCACCGCTTCGAGTGGCTGGTGAACCACGGCGTTCCGCCGCGGCGCATCCTCGCCATTACTTTTACCGAGAAAGCCGCCACCGAGATCAAGAAGCGCCTGGTGGAAGCCTTCCGCTCGCGGGCGGACTTGCGGGATGAGATCGAGCGGGCCTACGTTTCCACCGTACACGGCTTCTGCGCCCGGCTGCTGCGGGAAAACGCCATCGCCGCGGGGATCGACCCCGAGTTCACCGTGCTCGACGAAAACGACGCCGAGGCGCTCGAAGCCGGGGTTGCCGAGGAGGTTCTGGACGGCTGGTGCCGGCGGAATCCGGCCGGAATGCGCGCGCTGCTCGACAATCTCTACGTTTCGAGCAATCCAAGCTCCCCGCAGCCGGATCTCTCGGCCGCGTTGCGGGCCATCCACCAGGCGATGCGCGTGGCGGGCGTGAGCCCGGAGGATTTGCGGCGAAAAATAACTCTTGACCTGCGAGCGGCGTTGGATGAAGTCATCGTCCCGTTGCGCGACGCCCTCAGCAGGAGCGCCCCGTCAACGCCCCAGCAACGGACGCGAATGGAGGCTCTGCACGCTTGGCTGCGCGCGGCGCCGGCGGAAGACAGGCCCTGCGCCGGGCACTTCGCCTGGATCCAGAACTTCCCGGGCCAGAGGAGGGGCCTTCCGCCACCGGTCCTGGAGGTGGTGAAAGAGCTGCTGAACAAGAGACTCGAGGACGTCAAGGGCAAGCTCATCCGCCTCTTCAACGCGCCGCTCTATGATTCCCTGATCGGGATTCTGGAGGCCATCGGCGAAGCCTGCCGCGCGCGCAAACGCTCCGCGGGCGTGCTCGACTTCAGCGACCTCGAGGAATTCGCCATCGCCCTGCTGCGCGAGCACCCGGCCGTGGGG
>CAKZVG010000763.1 GCA_937921835.1 uncultured Bryobacteraceae bacterium
CTGGGCCTGTCCCGCCGCGGGCGCGGCGGCCGCCAGCCCGGAAGCGGCCAGCAGCCGCCGCAGGAATCCTCTTCGCTCCTGACTGCGAATCGGCATTCGAGCCTCCTTTGGGAAAGAAAATGGATACCGCCCTTCATCCTACCCCGGAACGGCTGCCACGAGACGAATCTAGTCCAGTCGCGCCAGCAGTCGCATCATCGCGGCGTGAGCCAGCACGGCGCCCGGGTCTCGCTGCATGGCCTCGAAGTAGCGGCGCTCGAATCCGCCGCCGGCTTCGTCGGGAATCAGGAGTTGACGCGTGCGCCGCACCAGGCGCCCGGCTTCGCCCTCGGTGAGCGGCGCCTTGTCCGCCAGGCGGTGATCGATCTCCGCCACCAGCGCCGATAACCGCCGCAGCCAGGCGAACCAGGGATCGTTCAGCACCAGTCCAAAAAGCTCCCCGTTCGATTCGATCCTGCGCACATCCCGCTCGTAGGCGGCCCGCTCGGAATCGAGCAGGGTCTTGTGCAGCGCCAGCAGGCCGTTGCGCAATTCGGTCAGGCGCAACGGCGCGCCTGCCGCGCCGGGCTGGTCATCCCCCATGCACTCCATGGTACCGCGGCGCGGATAGGGAGGACCGGCGGAGTCGGTGCGCCGCGCAGTCCGCGCGCGACGGACCGCCACCCCGCACTCGGCGGCGCCAGGCTGGGAAGGCACCCCGGCCGCGCCCGGCGCCCGGGCCGGGCCCCGGCGTGTGTTATTCTGCGAAGCGAACCCAGCGGGAGGGGAGGTCTTCCATGCCGTCGAGGCGGGCTTTTCTTGCCGGCGCGGCGGGCGCCCCGGCGATTCTTCCGGGCGCCGCCGGGCGCGCCTACAGTTTGGCCGACATCGAGCGCATGATCGCCATGGGCGACGTCAAGGGAAAGCTCTCGCGCGCCGACCTGCCCACGCCCGCGTTGATCCTGGAACTCGACGCCTTCGAAGCCAACGTGGCCAGGATGGCCGCCTGGGCGCGGCGCAAGAACCGTGCCCTGCGCCCGCACGCCAAGACCCACAAGTGCCCGGAGATCGCGCTGGCCCTGATGAAGGCCGGAGCGGTGGGCGCCTGCGCGGCCAAAATCAGCGAAGCCGAAGCGCTGGCGGCGGGCGGCGTCACCAACCTGCTGGTGACCTCGGCCTGCGTCGGACCGCACAAGCTTGAGCGCGCGCTGCGGCTGGCGCGCCGCCATCCGGAGACCATCCTCTCGGTGGACGACGCGGACCACGCCGCCGCCCTCGACGCCGCGGCCGCGGCGGCTGGATTACGGCTCAACCTGGCCATCGACCTGTGGATCGGCAACCGTACCGGCGTCGAGCCGGGCGGGAAGGCGCTGGCGCTGGCCCGCCGCGTCGCCGCGCTCAAGCATGTCCGTCTGGCGGCCATTCAGGCCTACGCCGGACAGGCCTCGCACGCCCTGGGCTTCGAAAACCGGCGCAAGGTCTCGCTCGACGCCATGGGGCTGGCCGTCGAAACGCGCCGTCTGCTGGAAAAGAGCGGCATCGCCTGCCCCCTGCTGACCGGCGGCTCGACGGGCACCTACAACATCGACTCCGAGATCGAAGGCGTCGACGAGCTTCAGCCCGGCAGCTTTCTGTTCATGGACCTGGACTATAGCCGCATCGGCGGTCCGGACGGCCCGGTCTTCCGCGACTTCGCGCAGTCGCTGTTCGTGATCGCCACCGTGATCAGCCGCCCCACCGCCGGCAGCGCCATCGTCGACGCCGGCTTCAAGGCCTTCTCGACCGACCGCCCCTTCGGTCCGGAACCTCGCAATCTCGAAGGGGTGAAGTACTCCTGGGGCGGCGACGAGCACGGCAAACTCACCCTCGGCAACTCCGGCCCGCCCGTGCGCCTGGGAGACCGCATCGAGTTCGTGGTGCCGCACTGCGACCCCACGGTGAACCTCTACGACCGTATTTACGCCCTGCGCGGCGAGCAGGTGGAAGCCGTCTGGCGCATCGCCGCCCGCGGCATGAGCCAGTAAGGTTCGCCGTACCCGCTCAGAAGCCTTCCCACACCAGGGCCGGGAAGACCCGCTCCCTGCGGAAGCCCACCCGCTCGTAGAGTTCCACCGCCCGGCGGTTGGAGGCAGTGACCGTGAGACTGACCTTGCGGCAGCCGTGCGAACGAAAGGCGCCGAGCGAGCGCCGCAGCAACTCGTAGCCCACACCGGTTCCGCGGACCTCGGGCGCCACGCAGATCTGCGTGATGTGCCCCACGCCTTCGGCCACCAGGCTGGCCAGGGATACCCCGCACACCCATCCGCCACCAGGATGAAAGGCCACCAGCGAGGCCGGCTGGAAGAAGGTTCCGCAGCCGGGATACTGGGCGAGGTTGGTCAGAAAACGGCGGGCCCCGGCGATCGAGCGGTACTGGTCGTTGATGTCGGCGTCGATGTGCGCGGCGTAGGCGGCCGGAATCAGCCGCGCCGCGTCTTCGTGATACCGGTCGTCCCAGGTTGCCACGGGCGCCCGCAGTGACGCCTTGCCGGGGGGGAGAGGCGCCCAGCCGGCAAAGTCCAGCACCATGAAATTGCGCTCATAACACCTTGCGGAGGGGGCGAAGGGAACGGCCGAAGCCGGGATATGGCCGAGGAGCATGAGCTGCGATTCGATGCGGGCGACCGCCCGCGACGCCATCATCGCCTCGACGGTGGCCGCCAGCAGGTGGTGCTCGTAAGCGCGGCTCCCATGAGCGGCGCCCACGTACAGGTTGCCGACCAGCCCCTTGCGGTCCTCGCAAACATAGTACGTGTAGCCGGCCGGGCGGGAACCGGCCAGCAGCGCGAAGCCGCTCAGGGCGCGCATGCCCACGTAGCGCCGGATGAGATCGGCCGCGGGACGGAAATCCCAATGGAGCCGCGTCCGCCAGACGCGGATCTCCTCTTCGATCAGCGGGTCCAGATCGCCCGCGCCGATCCGCGAGAGCTCGACGATTTCGGGTGCGGGCGCTTCCGGCCGCGCCGCCATACGCGCATCCTCCCGCCGCCCCTCAGCCCTTAAGAAACTGCTTGATGCCGCGCACCGCCTGCCGTGTGCGGTGCTCGTTCTCCACCAGCGCGAAGCGGACGAATCCTTCGCCGAGCGGCCCGAATCCGATGCCGGGCGAAACCGCCACCAGCGCTTTCTCGAGCAGCAACTTCGAGAACTCCAGCGAACCCAGACCACGGTAGCGCTCCGGAATCGGCGCCCACACGAACATCGATCCCTTGGGCGGCTCCACTTCCCATCCCGCGCCGCGCAAGCCGCCCACCAGCACGTCGCGGCGCTTCTGGTAAACGGCGCAGATCTTGCGGGTTTCCTCTTCGCACTCCCGCAAGGCGATGATGGCGGCGATCTGAATCGGCTGGAAGATGCCGTAATCCAGGTAGCTCTTGATGCGCGCCAGCGCCGCGATCATCTTCGGATTTCCCAGGCAGAATCCCACCCGCCAGCCGGCCATGTTGTAGCTCTTGGTCATCGAGAAGATTTCCACCGCCACTTCGCGCGCGCCCTCGACCTGCAAGATGCTGGGCGCCCGGTAGCCGTCAAAGCACAGATCCGCGTAGGCGAAATCATGCAGGATCATTGTTCCGTGGCGGGCGGCCAGCGCCACTACCTCGCGCAGAAACTCGATATCCACGCACTGCGTGGTAGGGTTGTGCGGAAACGAAATCAGGATAAGCTTCGGTTTCACCAACGACGTGCGGTAGAAGCGGCGCAACTCGTCCAGAAACGTTCCGGGATCGGGCATGGGAAGGGCGCAGGCGTTGCCCTCGGCCATCACCACGCCATATTGGTGAATTGGATAGGCGGGGTTCGGGCAGACCACCGAATCCCCCGGTCCGACTACCGCGAACAGCAGGTGCGCCAGCGCATCCTTGGCGCCGATCGTCACGATGGCTTCCGTTTCCGGGTCCAGTTCGACGCCGTAGTTGGCCTTGTAGCGGCGCACGATTTCCAGCCGCAGGTTGGGAATGCCGCGCGACATCGAGTACCGGTGGTTGCGCGGGTTGCGCGCGGCTTCGATCAGCTTGCTGACGATGGGACGCGGCGTGGCGCCGTCGGGATTTCCCATTCCGAGATCCACCACGTCCTGCTGGGCGGCCCGGAGTTTAGCCTTCATTTCGTTCACCACGGCGAACACATAAGGCGGCAGCTTGCGGATGCGGTAGAAATCGTCGGTCGATGAAGGCATAGCTCTCATTGTAGTGGAATCGGTGCGCCGGACCCGCGACCGCGGAAAAGGCAGGGCGGCCAGCGCGCCGGGACCGTTCCCGGCGCGCCTGAATCGGACTCCGCTCAGCGGACCGGCGCGGCGTCCCGCTCTTCGATCGGAACGTAGTGCCGCTGCCGTTCGCCCAGGTACACCTGGCGCGGGCGGGCGATCTTCTGCTCCGGATCGAGCAGCATCTCCTCCCACTGCGAGAGCCAGCCGGCGCAGCGCGGAATGGCGAACAGCACCGGAAACATCTCCGTCGGGAAGCCCATCGCCTGATAGATGATCCCGGAATAAAAGTCTACGTTCGGATAGAGCTTGCGCTTGACGAAGTAGTCGTCCTCGAGCGCGATGCGCTCCAGTTCGAGGGCGATATCCAGCAGCGGGTTGCGCCCGGTGACTTCGAACACCGCGTCGGCGGTCTGCTTGATGATGCGCGCCCGCGGGTCGTAATTCTTGTAGACCCGGTGCCCGAAGCCCATCAGCTTCACCTCGCCCGCCTTGACCCTCTTGATGTACTCCGGGATCTTATCCTTCGACCCGATCTCCCTGAGCATCTTGAGCACGGCTTCGTTGGCCCCGCCGTGCAACGGTCCGTAGAGCGCCGAGGCGGCCGCGGCGATCGAGGTGAACGGGTCGGTGTGCGCGCTGCCGACCACCCGCATGGCGCTGGTCGAGCAATTCTGCTCGTGGTCCGCATGCAGGATGAAGAGCACGTCCAGCGCGCGCTCCAACACGGGATTGGGCTTGTAGTGCTCACCGGGGTTGGCGAACATCATGCGCAGGAAATTGCCCGGATACGAGAGTTCGTTGTCCGGGTAGGCATAGGGCATCCCGATGCTGTAGCGGTAGGCGAATGCCGCGATGGTCGGCACCTTGGCGATGACGCGGTAGAAGGTGATGCGCCGCGTTTCCGGGTCGAAGATGTTCTTGCCCTCCGGGTAAAAGGTCGAGAGCGCGGCCACGGTTCCCACGAAAATCCCCATCGGATGGGCGTCGTGATGGAAACCGTCCATGAATTTCTTGATGTTCTCGTGGATGATGGTGTGCAGCCGCACGCCCTCGGTCCACTTCTGGAGCATCGCCCGGCTGGGAAGTTCGCCGCGGTAGAGCAGATATGCCGTCTCGAGATAGCTGCTTTTCTCGGCCAGTTCCTCGATCGGATAGCCGCGGTATTCCAGGATGCCGGCGTCGCCGTCGATGAACGTGATCCGGCTCTTGCAGGCGGCCGTATTCAGGAATCCCGGATCGTAGCTCATCAGGCCGAAGTCGTCTTGGGAAACTTTGATTTGCCGCAGATCCATGGCGCGGATCACGCCGTCGGCGATCGGGATTTCGTAGGACTTGCCGGTGCGATTATCAGTAATTGTAAGAGTGTCAGCCATTGAACATACCCCTATGGAGTGATTTCCGCCGGAACCGGGCTGAGGAACCGCCCGGCGTCAGACCGGACCAGGCAGACCGGCTACATGGCCGGCCTCCCGCCGGCGGCGGGTTTAGCCCCCCACCAGCGGCGCGAAGGCGATTATACTAAACCTTCGCCCGGCTTGCAGATGCGCGGACCGGCGCGCAAGTTACGGCGGCCCCTATTTCACCTTCAGTAACCGGTCGATCAGCGCGTACAGCGCCTTGCCCTCAAAGATCTCCTTGTCGGTTTCGTGGCCGTAGTCGCCCTGGATCATGCCGCTGCCGTCGATCACGAAAAGGTGCGGGACGTCGATCGTGGCCCGGCGCACGTAGGAAGCCGCCATCTGCCCGCAGTCGAAAAGGATCGGGA
>CAKZVG010000764.1 GCA_937921835.1 uncultured Bryobacteraceae bacterium
GGATGTTCTTCGACACCGGATCGAGACGGTCCCCCGGAATCACGTTGTTCGGGAAGTGGTCGCGCACGAAACCGGAACCGGCTGGATTTGCCCTGGTCGTGGCCGGATCGAAGATCGGGATCAGGCGTCCGGTGCTGTCCAGCAGGTCGGAGAAATCGCCGGCGTGCTGCCGCGGAGTGGGGACCGTCAGAATGGGTGTCACGCTGCGGCGGAACAGCCACTCTTCATAGTTGAAGAAGAAAAAGCTGCGGTTCCTGCCCTCGTAGACCTTCGGGATGCTCAACGGTCCGCCCAGCGACCCTCCATATTGGTGATAGCGGAAATGCGGCTTGTCGGCGGCGAAGGTGTTCCGCGCGTCGAGTGTGTCGTGGCGGATGAACCAGAGGAGGTTGCCGCGATAGTCGTTCGTGCCGGACTTGGTGACCACGTTCACCACCCCTCCGGCGGTGAAGCCGTACTCGGCCGACATGGAGTTGGTCTGGACTTTGAATTCCTCCACCGCGTCGACAGCCGGGTTCACGCTGATATCGGCGAAGTACGGATGGTTATTTGATCCGCCGTCGATCACGTAGTTGTTCAGCGCGCTCGGGCCCCCGTTGATGCTCACCGAGGAGAGGTTGATTCCGCGGTCGGCGAAGCCGCTGGCCGTCGGCCCGGCGTTCGACCGCACACCCGGCGTCAGCAGCACCAGGGCAAAGGTGTTCCGGCCGTTCAGCGGCAGGTCGCTGATCCGGCGGTTCTCCACCACTTTTCCGATCGTCGCCGACGCGGTATCCACCAGCGACGCCGCGGCGGTCACCTCCAGCGATTCCGCCACCGTCCCCAGTTCCAGGGTGAAGTCGATCCGGGCCCGCTGGTCCACCTGCAACACGATGCCGCTCCGCACGGATCGCTTGAAGCCTTGCTGCTCCACCGCCACCCGGTAGCGGCCCACCTGCAACCCCGGAGCGGTGTAAAAGCCTTCCCCGCTCGAATAAGCCTCGAAGCTCGCGTTCGTGTCGACGTTCGTGACGATCACTCTGGCGTTGGGGACGGCTGCCCCCGATGGGTCCGAGACGGTGCCGAGTATAGTGCTGGTGCTCACTTGGGCCGGTAGTCCCGCAGCCAGATACGCAAAAAGAATAGTGGTCAAAGCTGTGCTTCCGCGCATCGGAGCTACCTCACTGAATCCTGGATCTTCGGAAACATTCCCACGGAGGATATCACACTGTTGTCGAAAACAGGCACTGGGGTGCGCCCGTCCGAGGCTACCGCAGGCAACCCGCTGGCGGACGGCGCCGGTTTGTCGTAAGATTAAAGTTCGTGGTTCCCGGCCCGAGCGCGGCACCGGAGTGTTTGTCCCCGCGGTAGAGCCGTCCCGTTATTCCACCAGCAAAGAGGATCGTTATGTACGCAGTGATCGAGACCGGCGGAAAACAGTACCGTGTCGCTCCGGGCGACACCATCGCCGTGGAGAAGCTCGCCGGTGAGCCTGGCTCGGAAGTGCAGTTCGAGCATGTCGTCGCGGTCGCCCAGCCGGAAGGGCAGCTTCTGGTGGGACGCGAGACGGCCGGCGCCACGGTGCGGGCGACCATCAAGGGGCATGGGCGCGGCGGCAAGGTGACGGTCTTCAAGTTCAAGCGGAAGAAGCAGTACAAGAAGACCATCGGCCACCGCCAGGACTACACCGAGGTGGTGGTCAACGAGATCGTCGCGGCGGGCCCGGGCGAAGGCGAGGAGGCACAAGGTGGCGCATAAGAAAGGTTTGGGTAGTTCCAAGAACGGGCGCGATTCCAATGCGCAGCGGCTGGGCGTGAAGGTCTTCGCCGGGCAGACGGTGACCGGCGGCTCCATCATCGTCCGGCAGCGCGGCACGCGCATCAAGCCGGGCGAGAACGTGGGCTTGGGCAAGGACGACACGCTCTACGCGCGCGTGCCCGGCATCGTCGAGTTCCGCGATCGCGGGCGCATGGGCAAGTTCGTGCTGGTCCGCACCCCGGAAGAGGCGCCCGGGCAGTCCTAGCGGTTGCCGCAAAGCTCCCAGGGGCCGGCGCCGGCCGCGAGCCGGGCGGCCCTTTTTCATTTGCGCGGTCCTTGATGTTCATCGACGAAGTCCGCATCTACGTGAAGGCCGGGGACGGCGGGAACGGCATCGTGGCCTTCCGGCGCGAGAAGTATGTGCCCCGCGGCGGACCGAGCGGCGGCGACGGAGGCCGCGGCGGCGATGTCACCCTGGTGTCCAGCCCGCACTACAACACCCTGCTGCATTTCCGCTTCAACCCCGAGCACAGGGCCGGGCGCGGCCGTCACGGCGAGGGCAGCAATCGCACCGGCCGCGACGGCGCCAGCATCGAACTGCCGGTTCCAGTCGGGACCGTGGTCTACGACGAGGACACGGGAGAAACGCTTTTCGACTTCACCGCGCCGGAGCAGCGCTTCGTGGCGGCCCGCGGCGGGAAGGGCGGCCGCGGCAACGCGCGCTTCGCCACCTCGACGCACCAGGCCCCAACCGAACACGAACCCGGACGCCCGGGCGAGGAACGGCGGCTGCGGCTGGAATTGAAGCTGCTTGCCGACGCCGGGCTGGTGGGATTCCCCAACGCCGGCAAGTCGACCTTGATCTCGCGGATCTCGGCCGCGCGCCCGAAAATCGCCAATTAC
>CAKZVG010000765.1 GCA_937921835.1 uncultured Bryobacteraceae bacterium
GGAACCGACTTGCTGCTGCATGAACACGGCGACGCCGCGGACATCCTGCTCGACGGCGAGCGCCTGGGACGCGTGATGGAGCAGGCGGCGCGCCGGTACCGGACCCCGGTTGCCATGCCGCTGATGGACCTGCGCATCGACAAGGCCGATCTGTTGCGGACGCTCGGCGTGGACGAGGCGGACGCCGGCCAGTTTCACTTCTCCGAACCGCCGCCGGAATCCGCGCTTGAGCGCGTCGCGGCGGCGATGGAGGCGCCCTTCGCGCCCCGCAACCAGGCGCACATCGGCTCGGTCCGCTACATCGCCCGGCAAACGGACCTGCTGCCGGTGGGCATGGCCATCGGGCCGTTTTCGCTCACCACCAAGCTGATGGCCGACCCCATCACGGCGGTGGCCATGGCGGGTACGGGGCTTGAGGCGGAGGACGATCCGGCGATCCTGATGGCGGAACGCTGTCTGGCGCTGGCGGAAATGGCGGTGGCGCGGTCGGTGGAGGCGCAGGCCCGCGCCGGCGCGCGCGCCATGCTGATCTGTGAGCCGGCGGCCAACACCGTCTACCTCTCTCCCAAACAGATCGAACGCGGCGCGGACATCTTCGAACGCTTCGTGATGCAGCCCGCGCTGCGCCTGAAAGCGCGTCTCGACGCGGCCGGGGTGGACCTGATCTTCCACGACTGCGGCGAACTGAACGACTGGATGGTCCGGCAATTCGCCGGGCGGCTCGATCCGGTGATCCTGAGTCTGGGCAGCAGCCGCCGCTTGTGGGAGGACGCCGCGCTGGCGCCCAAGCACGTCGTGCTCTATGGGAACCTCCCCACCAAGAGCTTCTACTCGGACGCGGCGATGAGCGCCGAAACGGTGGCCCGGCTCACGCACGAACTGCTCGGCCGGATGCGCGCCACGGGACACCCGTTCATTCTGGGTTCGGAGTGCGACGTGCTGCATGTGCCCGGGTGCGAGGAGACGATCCGCCGCAAGGTGGACGTCATGCTGTCGGTCTGACGCCGCGCCTTTCGTTGGGGCGCCCGCTTGGGTTACGGTGGAGGGATGGCCAATCCCGACCACGGCTGGAAGCGCACGCGCCTGCTTCACGCGCTTGCCGGGCTTGAGACCGGAGTGCTGGGGGGGCTGGCAATGCTCGCCTGGCTGGTGGCGGGGGCGCAGTTCTTCGCCCTTCCCTGGTGGGCGCTGCCCAATCTGATGGCGTCCGGTTTCTATGGCCAGGCGGTCTTCCGCGGCGGACCAGGGATGATGACGCTGGCGGGCGCGGCGCTGCACCTGGTGGTCGCCGGGAGCGTCGGACTCGTCTTCGGATTGCTGGCGCCGGGCTCGCTTTCCTATCTCCGGCTTGCATTGCTGGGAGCATGCGCCGGCTTGGCATGGTACTATCTCTCGACCTCCCCACAGTGGAATAAGTTGAGCCCTCTACTGCCGCTTCATGGTCCCCGATCTTTGCTTTATTCCGCCCACCTTCTGTATGGGGCGATGCTCGCTCTAATCCGTGCTAACCACCGTAAGTTGACGGGCACGCTGGCGGTCGAAGCGGAGCGCCCAAGCGCCGCCTGAGATCTGGCGTCCGGCGGAATCCCGCGGCGCAATTCAAGTCAATGCGACGCGGGCAGGATGTTATTCTGGGAAGGCATGGCCGTTAACGGGTGCCGCAATAGACTGTAAGTCCTCTTACAGAATCAGGAAGACCTGAAAAAATAAGCCCATCGGAAAACACAGGTGGCTGAGTTTGTTCCATCGAATGCCGCTTATCTCGAGCGTCTCGCGGCCGGCGATCAAGCGGTCGAACAGCACTTTGGCGAGTATTTCGGCCGGCGGCTCGCCCTGAAGCTGCGGCGGCGCATCCGTTCCGTGCAGTTGATCGAAGACATCCGGCAGGAAACCTTGCTGCGGGTTCTGGCCTCGATCCGCGCGGGAGAGATTAAACACCCGGAGCGACTGGGCGCCTTCGTGAATTCGGTCTGCAATAACGTGCTGCGGGAAATGGTGCGGGGAGAAGAGCGGCGCCCGGGTCCGGATCTGGCGGCGGAGAGCCGGGAGGATATCGAGTCGGCAATCCTTGGCAAGGAGCAAAGAGAACTCGTCGCCGCGGCGCTTGACGAACTGCCTTTGCGGGACCGCGAGGTGCTGCGGCTGGTGTTGTTCGAGGCCCGGGACCGGCGGGAAGTGTGCCGGATGCTGGGCGTGGATGCGGCGCACCTGCGGGTATTACTGCACCGTGCGCTGGCCAGGGTGCGGGAGTTGATTGCCAAGCGTTCCGGCAAAGACGCTCCGGAAGTGTAGTGAATCTGCCTGAAAACCCGTTCAGGTTTTGAAGCGGGCGCCGCGAGGCCGTCGAATCCAGGGCGGCTGAACGGTATCGAAGCGTTCCTACAACACCCTTGCGGCGGCGCCGGGGATGTGTTCCGGGAACGAAGCGCCGCCTCCACCTGTCCGCACAGCGGCTCTCCTCACCGCGGGCCGTTTTCGAGGCACTTGGAAGCGGAATCCCGGCCTTCGGCAAGCCTTGGCCGCCGACTTGAATTTCCTCAGCAGCCTTTCGTCGCGCCAAACGGGGCGGGGCATGCGTTGGGTGTCGCTGAACCCGCGGGAAGGCGGCGGTATCTCCCCGGACTTCAGGGGAGAGAAACCGCGCGGGAGCGCAACCATTACCTGTGAAGCGGCAGTAATCTCTCCCGGCGGCGCCGATAAGGGTATCGGAGGTTCCACAGAACCCGGCCGCGGCACTGGGACTGGCGGGCGGCAGGTTGGCCCGCGCCAGGCGGTGGACCGCGCTCCGCTTGGTTACTGAAAGGTATGCACATGCTCCCGGTTCTCGTTTTACTTCTGCTTGCCTCCGCGCCGGTCGCGGCGCAGCCGGACGGCGTCGCGGCACAGGCGGGCGCCAACCTTCCGGCGCAGCCGGTCGGCTCCAACGACCTGATCGCGGTGTCGGTGTATGGCGCCCCGGAACTGACCCGGACGGTGCGGGTGGCCCCGGATGGCTGGATCCGGCTGCCGATGGTGAAACAGCGGATCCGGGCCGAGGGGCTGCTGCCGGCCGAGATTGAGGCGGCGCTGGCGCGGGTGCTCGAGGAGGAGCAGATCCTGGTGGATCCGCATGTGACGGTGACCATCGCCGAATACCACAGCCGGCCGATCAGCGTGATGGGCGCGGTACGGCGGCCGGTGGTGTTTCAGGCCTCGGCGCCGGTGACGCTGCTGGAGGCCGTGGCGCGCGCCGAAGGACTGCGGGAGGATGCCGGCGCCGAGATCCTGGTCAGCCGGCGGAAAGCGGACGGCGACGGCGGGCCGGTGACGCTCACGCGGCGCATTCCGGTGCGCGGGCTGATCGACGCCGCCGACGCCTCGCTGAACCTGCTGCTGACGGGCGGTGAGGAGGTCCGGGTGCCGGAAAGCCCGCGGATCTACATTGTGGGCAACGTCCGCAAGCCGGGCGCGTTTCCTCTGCGGGAGGCCGAGACCACGGTGTTGCAGGTGCTGGCGCTGGCCGAGGGGCTGACGCCATTCGCCAACAAGGAAGCGTTCATCTACCGCCGCGAGGCGGCCGGGGAGAAGAACGAGATTCCGATTCCGCTCCAGCAGATCATGCAGCGCAAGGCGC
>CAKZVG010000766.1 GCA_937921835.1 uncultured Bryobacteraceae bacterium
AGAAGCAGGGCATCATCGCCGCCTACTACACCTCGACGCATTTTCTGGACCGCAACATCGGGCGCGTGCTCGAGGCGCTCAAGAAGAACGGCCTCGATGAGAACACGCTGGTCCTCTACCTGGGCGACAACGGCTACTCGCTGGGCCAGCACGGCCGCTTCGAAAAGCACTGCTCGTACGAACCCGCCCTGCGGGTCCCGCTCATCGCGCGCCTGCCGGGCAGGGTGCGGCAAGGCGTGGTGCGGGACCTCACCGAGTGCGTCGATATCGCGCCCACCGTGCTCGACCTCCTGAACGCCGGGGAGCTCGAAAATGCCCATGGGCGGAGCATGCGGGCGTATCTCGAGGGAAGAAAGCCGGCCGCGCCGCGCGATCACATCTTCAGCGAGTACCTCGAAAACGAAGAAGCCTGCGTGCGCACGGCGCGCTGGAAGTACGTCCACTGCTCGGGCAAGCGGGAGCGCGGCGACGGCTACAAGACCGACCAGCCCACGCCCGGACGCTGGATGCGGCTCTTCGACCTCGAAAACGACCCGGGCGAGTTCACCGACGCCGCCAAGAAGAATCCCAAGGTGGTGGCCGAACTTCAGGCGCTGCTTCTCAAGCGTTTTCGCGACACGCACCCCGAGGCGGCGCAGGAACCGGCGGGCTTGGGGACCGAAGACGCCATCGAGTGGTATCTGCGGCCGCGCGACGTCTAGACCGGATACAATAAGTTCCGCCATGAAACGCACGGTGCTGGTGTTGTCCGCGCTCTTGCTCCGCCTGCCGGGCGCCAGCGGGCAGCCGGCGGCCATCAACGACGGCCACCCGCACGGGGATCCGCCATTCCTGCTGGAGCCGGGGTGGACGCCGCTGCTCGACGGCAGGACGCTCAACGGCTGGCGCGCGCAGGAGCCATCGAAGAAGAACGAATGGGTAAGCGCGCGCGGCATCCGCTTCGAACCGGTGCTCGCGCCCAAATTGCTCTTCGCGACGCCCGAACCGGGGGACCGCATTTTGAACGGCCCCACGGGCCGCACGGTGAACCTCGTAACGGAGCGGAAATTCCGCGACGTCGAGCTGTACGTCGAGTTCATGGTGCCGCAGGGGTCAAATTCCGGCGTCTATCTGCACGGCTTGTACGAAGTGCAGATCTTCGACAGCTTCGGCGCCGCCGATCCGCAGACCTCCGATTGCGGCGCGATCTATCATCAGTGGATCGACAACAAGCCGGTGGGCGGTTCCAAGCCCAGGGTGAACGCCAGCCGCCGCCCGGGCGAGTGGCAGTCCTTCCAGATCTGGTTCGAAGGGCCGCGCTTCGGCGCCGGCGGCAAAAAGACGCGCGGCGCCCGCTTCGTGCGCGTGCTGCACAACGGCCAGCTTGTGCAGGAAAACTTCGTGGTGGACGGGCCCACGCGCGCGCACATGCCGATTCCGGAAGCGGTGGAAAACCCCATCATGCTGCAAGGCGACCATGGTCCAGTGGCCTACCGCAACCTGTACGTCCGCCCGCTTCGTCCCATCGTCTCGAGATAAGGAGACCGTTCATGCTCTCCCGCAGAAGTTTCGTGGCCGGCGCCGCCTGCGCCGCCGTGCATGGGGCGTCCGCGGGGCGGCCGAACATCGTCTTCATGTTCACCGACGACCAGCGCTGGGATTCCATGAGCTGCGCCGGACACCCCTTCCTGAAGACGCCCCACATGGACCGCATCGCCCGCGAAGGCGCCTACTTCGAGAACGCCTTCGTCACCACGCCGCTGTGCTCGCCCAGCCGCGCCAGCTTCCTCACCGGGCGCTACGTGCACGCCCACGGCGTGCGCGGCAACGGCCCCATGTACAACGAACTGAGCCATCAGCTCATCACCTGGCCGCGCCTGTTGCGCGAAGCGGGCTATGAAACCGGCTACGTGGGCAAGTGGCACATGGGCAACGACGGCCGCCCGCGTCCGGGTTTTGACCGCTGGGTGAGTTTCAAGGGGCAGGGGCTCTACGACGACCCGCCTCTCAACGTCGACGGGCAGGAGACCAAGGCGCAAGGCTACATGACCGACATCCTCACCGGCCATGCGGTCGAGTTCCTGAAGCGCAAACGCAGCAAGCCGTTCGCGCTGTGTGTCGGGCACAAGGCGGTGCATGGCCCCTTTACGCCCGCGCCCCGGCACAAAGATCTCTATTCCACGGACCCGATTCCACGCCGCCCGAACACCAGGGACACGCTCGAAGGCAAACCCGTGCTGCGGCGCACCGCAAGCGCGCAGGAAAAGGCGAAGAAGGCAGCCGCTCCAGGCAGCCGCGGCGAGGAACTCATCCGCAACCAGTTGCGCGGGCTGGTGGCGGTGGATGAGAGCGTCGGCGAGGTCCTGAAGGCGCTCGAGCAGACCGGCGAACTCGACAACACGCTGGTGATCTTCACCAGCGACAACGGCTACTTCTGGGGGGAGCACGGCCTCGGCGACAAGCGCTTCTCCTACGAGGAATCGATCCGCATTCCAATGGTGATGCGCTATCCGAAGCGGATCAAGCCGGGTTCGCGCATTCGCGAGGACGTTCTCAACATCGACATCTGCCCCACGGCGCTCGAACTGGCCGGCGCCCGCGCCCCGGCGAACGTGCACGGGCGGTCGCTCGTGCCGCTGCTGGGCGGGAAGGCAAAAGGCTGGCGGACCTCGTTCCTCGCAGAGTATTTCCTGGAGCCGAATTTCGAGCGGATTCCCACCTGGCAGGCGGTACGGACCAGCCGCTGGAAGTATACCCGCTACACGGAACTCGAAGGAATGGACGAACTCTACGACCTCCAGGCCGACCCGTACGAGATGCGGAACCTCATCCAGGACGCCGCCGCCCGCAAGACGATCGAGGAGTTGCGGACCGAACTCGGCCGGCTGTTGAAGACGACGGCGTAAGCGCGTCTTGCGGGCAGGCTCCGGCCAGGCCGGCTGCCGCCGCGGGCGTCGGACAACAATGCTTTTCCCATCGAATCGCAAGGACTGACAACTATACCCGCTTGTACCCTTTCTCCGCGGGAGCGGGGTAAGATGGAGCAAATCTGTCGTGGAGGGAGGCTTATGGACACGCCGCTTCACAGCCGCCGTGGTTTCGTCCGGGGTGCGGCAGGCCTGTCGGTGGCCGCGCTGGCCGGGCGCGTTCTCGCGCAGACCTCGCCCGCGTCCGCCGCGGGCATTCCGACGCGCGTTCTCGGGCGCACCGGGGTGCGCGTCTCGATCATCGGCATCGGCGGCTGGCACGCCGGCGCCATGCGCGACGACCGCGAAGCCATCCGCATGATGCAGACCGCCATCGGCGAGGGCGTCAACTTTTTCGACAACGCTTGGGACTATCTGGACGGCCGCGCGGAGGAACTGATGGGCAAGGCGATCGAGGACCGGCGGCAGAAGGTCTTTTTGATGACCAAAGTCTGCGACCGGGACTACGCCGGAGCGATGAAGCACCTCGAGGACAGCCTGCGCCGCCTCCGAACCGACTACATCGACCTCTGGCAGTTCCATGAGATCTGCTACGACAACGATCCGGAGTGGGTCTTCGAGAAAGGCGGCATCAAGGCCGCGCTGGAGGCCCAGCGCGCGGGCAAGGTGCGGTTCATCGGTTTCACGGGCCACAAAGACCCGCGCATTCATCTGAAGATGCTCGCCAAGCCGCACGACTGGGACGCCGCGCAGATGCCCGTCAACGTGATGGACGCGCTGTTCCGCAGCTTCCAGAACGAAGTCGTCCCGGAGTGCCTTAAGAAAAACGTCGGGGTGATCGGGATGAAGGGGCTGGGCGGCGGCCATCCGGAGGCGCGCTTCCCATCCAAGGCCGGGTTGAGCGTTGAGGAGTGCTACCAGTACTGTCTCAGCCAGCCGGTCGCCACCCAAGTGATGGGCATCTCCTCGCTTCCGCAGCTCAAGCAGAACGTGGCGCTGGCGCGCGCCTTCCGCCCCATGACGCCCGAGCAGAAGCAGGCGCTGCTCCAGCGGGTGAAGGAGGCCGCCAGCGACGGCCGTCACGAGCTGTTCAAGACCACGCAGCGCTTCGACGGTCCGCACCACCGCCGCCAGCACGGCTTCGACGTCGGGTAGAGGATTCGCGGGCGTTCAGCTTCGCGGCGCGTCTTCTTCCGGAGGGTAGCCAGCGACCGCCACACCGGCCTCGTCCGCCAGGCGCAGCATCTCGTCGCGGTCGAGCAACAGCGTGCGTCCGGCGTCCACCGCCAGCAGCGTCGTGCCGGTCTCGCGCATCACCGGGATGGTGGCCGCCCCCGCCACGGGCACGTCGAAAAGCAGATGCCGGCGCCGGC
>CAKZVG010000767.1 GCA_937921835.1 uncultured Bryobacteraceae bacterium
CAACATCTCGCGCAGGACAGCCGGGTTCTCGAAGGCCCCGTGCAGATAGGTGCCAAGGCAGCCCGCGGCGCGGACGCCTTCGGGCGCGCCGTCTTCGAGCGTGGCGAACGGCGCGGCGTGCGGCGCCGCGGAGGTTTCTCCCATGTGGATCTCGTAGGCGCGGAACTCGATGCCCGCCGGCGTCCGGGCGCGCACGGCGCGAGTGGTCTTTTCGCGGCGCATCACCGTCGCGACGGGCAGCAGGCCCAGCCCCGGCGCGGAGCGCTCGGGCGAATCCACGGCGTCCGGGTCGTCGATCCGCTCGCCGAGCATCTGGTAGCCGCCGCATACGCCCACGATCAGCGCGCCCGCGCGGCGCTGCTCGATCACCCACTCGTCAAGCCGGTTGGCGCGCATCCAGGCGAGGTCGGCGAGCGTGCTCTTTGTTCCGGGAAGAATCACCACCCGGAAGCGCCGGGCCAGCGGGCGGGTGATCCATGCGGCGTCGAGCCGCGAGAAGTCGGTGAAATTCGAGATGCGGGGAAAGCGCAGGATGGCCACCTCCGCCCCGCTCTCCGGCGCGGCGAACGGGCGTTCGAGCGACACGCCGTCCTCGGCGTCGATGGGCACGTTTTCGAGCATCGGAAACACCCCCAGGCAGGGGCGCGCGGTGAGCCGCTCGAGGATGCGGACGCCGTCGCCGAACAGCGACGGATCGCCGCGGAAGCGGTTCACGGCGAAGCCGGGCACCAGCGGGCGTTCGCGCTCCTCGAGCAACTGAAAGGTGCCGGCGATGGAAGCGAAGATGCCGCCGCGGTCGATGTCTCCCACCAGCAGCACGGGCGCGTTGAGCCGCGTGGCGAGACCCAGGTTGACCAGGTCGCGCGCCTTCAGATTCAACTCGGCGATGCTGCCGGCGCCCTCCATCACGATGAAATCGAACTGAGCGGCCAGCTCTTCGTAGGCTTCGCGCACCTTCGTCCAGAGGAAATCGAAGTGCTCGTAGTAGGCGCGCGCGGAAAGGTTGCGCCATACCTTGCCGCGCAGCACCACCTGGCTGCCCAGGTTGGAGGTCGGCTTGAGCAGGATGGGATTCATCAGGCTGGACGGCTCCAGCCCGCAGGCTTCGGCCTGCACCACCTGCGCGCGGCCGATTTCGCCGCCGTCCACGCAGGGGTAGGAGTTGTTGGACATGTTCTGCGCCTTGAAGGGCGCCACCCGCACGCCGCGCCGCCGCAGCCAGCGGCAAATGGCGGTGGCCATCCAGCTTTTTCCGGCGTGGGACGCGGTGCCGCCCACCAGCATGGCCCGGGTCTTCATCCTGCTATCCTGATGGCTTCCTCGAAATGGCAGCCGTTTATCCTTTCCGCGCCTGGCGCTACACCGCGCGAGCCGGGCGCATCGAAGACCTCGCCACGCAGCCCTACGACACGATTCCGCCCGAACTGGAAGCGCGCTACCGCCGCGCGAGTCCCTACAATCTGGCGCACCTGATCCTGCCCGAAAGCCACGCACGCTCGCGCGAGCTGGCGCGGGCCTGGATGGCGGCGGGCATCCTGGCGCGCGATGCCGAGCCGTCGATCTACCTCTACGAGCAGACCTTCCGGCTGCCGGAGACGGATGAGGAGTTGACGCGCCGCGGCTTCATCGCGCTGGGGGACGTGGAACCCTACTCGCGCGGCGCCGTCCACCGGCACGAGCAGACGCTGACCGCGCCGCGCGAAGACCGGCTGGGCTTGCTGCGCGCCACCCGCATGCACCATGACAGCATCTTCATGCTGTATCCGGACGCAGACGGAGAGGTGGAGCGGATGCTCGACCCGGAGCGCGCCGAACCGCTTGCCGAACTCGCCGATTCTCAGCAGACGCGGCACCGGTTGTGGCGCGTGCGCGAGCCGGCGGCGATTCGGGGCGTCGCGGATCGCATGCGGGACAAGAAGCTGCTGATCGCCGACGGCCACCACCGCTATGAGGCGGCGCTGGCGTTCGGAGCTCCGCGCGTGCTGATGACCTTCGTTCGTCTCGAGTCGCCGGGGCTGCGGACGCTGGCCGCGCATCGCGTGATTCACTCGCTGCCGGGCTTCGACGGGCGGGCGGCGCTCCAGGCGCTGCTCGAACGATTCGCGCCCCGCGGAGGCGCGGGCACGGTGCGCTTCGAGGCCGTGCTTGCCGGTGTCGAGGGGCGGCACGCGATCGAAGTCCCGCGCGCGCCGGAGGAGCTGAACCTGACGGTCCTGCACGCGCGGGTGCTGGAGGAGGTGCTGGGCATCACGCCGGCCGACATCGCGGCGGAGCGCTACGTGCGCTACCGGCGGGGGCGCGAAGCAGCCGCCGAGGAGGTAGTGTCGGGCCGGGCGCAGGCGGCGTTTCTGGTGGAGCCGCTCGGGATCGGGGAGGTGGCGCGCCTGGGCTTCTCCGGCCGAACGCTGCCGCAGAAGAGCACCGATTTCTACCCGAAGCTCCTTTCGGGCCTCGTCATGAATTCGATCGATGACTGAAGGCGCGCCCACGTTGCGGTGCTAAAACAGCAGCCCGATGCCGCCCGTGGCCCAGGCACGCGGCGTGCGGAAGCCGTTTTCGAAGTACTCGTGGCCGAGCACGTTGCTGCCTTTCAGGGAGAAGCGCAACGTGCGGCGGTCCGAGAGCGGAAGGTTGTAATGCGCCGCGGCGTCCAGTTTGCGCGGACCGGGGAAGAGAAAGGCGCGGCCGGAAAGAACCGTCGGATGGGAACTGGCCGCGACGAAGTCGAGCGCCACGTCCCACCGCCGGGTGAGGTTCTGAAGCAGCACGGCGGAAAACAGGTGATCGGAGATGAACGGCGCTTTGAAGAAATCGCGCCCGCGCACGGTGGAGTTGCGCACGTCGGAGTTGTTGTAGGTGTAGGACGCCTGGAGAGTGGTGCGGCGCGCGGGGCGCGTTTCGGCCGCCAGTTCGAGGCCGCGCGCGAGGCCGCCGCCGGTGTTGATGTAGCCGCTCGATCGTCCGTAGGGATCGGAGGCGGGGCGCAGGAAGCCGCTTGAGTCGAAGGAAATCACTTCGCTCAGATCGGTGTAGAAATACGTCGCGCCGAGGCGCAGTTTCTGTCCGCCGAAATACTGGTCGAGGCCGAAGTCGAAGGCTTTCGAGCGTTCGGGTTTAAGGCGCGGGTCGCCCAGGGCGGAGAAGGCGCCGTCGAAGAAGAGCGTGCCATGGCGCTCGAAGATGGAGGGCGCGCGGTAGCCGTTGCCCGCGTGCGCGCGCAGCTTGGTGCCGGTGCGCGCCACGTAGTAGGCGAGCGCGGCATCGCCGGTGCGCGCCGCAGGCGGCGTCGCAACGCTCACTCCCTGATACACCGCGCGCCCGCCGGTGAAGCGCGGGGCGCTGAGCTGGAAGCGCTGCCAGCGTCCGGCGAAGGACACCTGCAAGCGCCCGGCGCGGATCTGGTGGGCGGCGAACAGGCTCTGGCTGCGCTGTCCGGCTTCGGCCGAGTACTGCTCGGGCACGGGGGCGGCGTCGCGGTAGGGGCTGAAGTAGCTTTCGCGCTCGAACTCGAATCCGGCGGTGAGCAGGTGGCGCGGCGAAAGATGCAGGTCGGTGCGCGCCTGCGCGGTGTCGATGCCTCCCTCGATGATCGAGGAGTTGTTGTAGAACGGCTCGAAGCGCACGCCGGCGGGCCCATCTTCGAAGTTCCGCCGGGTATCGACGCGCTGATAACTGGCGCGCCAGGAGGCGCCGGGGGCCAACTGCTGCGTGAAGACGAAAGCGGAAGTGAAGCTGCGCGAGGAGCGGCGGCTGTCGGGATCGTCGAGGTTCGGCATGAAGTTGGCCGTTCCCCAGTCGACGCGCTTGCCGCGCTCGACGGCGCGCTGCTCATCCCGCGAGACGGGGCGCGCGGCGATGGCGCCCGAGGGCGGCAGGAGACTGGCGGGCGCGGCGTAGGGCGAATCGTTCAGCGCCGCGAACCCGTCCATGGCCCAGACGCGCGCGCTGAGCGAGATTCCCGCGGCGGGGCGCGCCAGCGCGTAGCCGTGCGCGGTGTGGTTGCGCATGGGGTCGGAGCCCTCGATCCCGCGGGTGACGTTGAGATGCTGCGCGCCGAGGCTGAACTGGAGCCGCTCCCCGAGCGCGCCCCCGCTCAGCCGCGCGGCGCCGCGCGCCATTCCCAGGCCGCCGCCTTCGGCCTCGATGCGCCCGCCGAGCGGTCCTCCGCCTTCACCGGTGACGAGGTTGACAACCGCGCCGGTGGCGTTGCTGCCGTAGATCGACGCTCCGGTGCCGCGCAACACCTCGATGCGCTCGGTGTTGGCGAGGAACAGAGTTTCCAGGAAGGGCGTGGCGTCGCCCTGCGTGGTGGCGGCGTCGCGGAAGCGCAACCCGTCGATGGTGACGGCGGTGTCCTGCGCGCGCAGCCCGCGGCTCAGGATGCGGGTGAACGATCCCGGCCCGCCCAACTGCTGCACGCGGACGCCGGGAGCGCTCTGGAGGGCTCCGGTCACGGAATACTTCCCGAGCAGTTCCATCCGCTGCGCGTCGAGGACGCTCACCGCGCGCGCCAGTTCGTCCACCGGTTGCGCGGTGCCGGTGGCGGTGACCACGACTTCGGTGCGCACCTGGTCGATGGAGAGAACCAGGTCGCAGGCGGCGTCCGCGTCGCCGACCACCAGCGGCGCGACGGCGCGGCCCGACAGCGACGGCGCCGAAGCTTCCAGCAGGTACTCGCCGCGCGGCAGATCGCCGAAGCGCCAGCTTCCGTCCTGAGCCGAGAAGCCGCTCAAGCGGACGCGGTTGTCGCGCGAGTAGAGGGTCACCCGCGCGTTGGAAACGGCCTGGCCGGACGGGTCGAGGATGCGCCCCGAGGCGGTCGCGGCAAAAACAGGAAACGTGGTCAATGTCAGTATGGTGAGAAGCAGGATCCGTCGCATTGCAAGCCCTCCCTTCGAAGGCCGTCGAACGCACCGTGGGTGGCACGGGCTACCGGCAGGTCTTCGGACTCGCAGGCGTCTTGCTCGTATCCTACCGGCCGCCGCTTCCCAGCCCTTTGGGCCAGTGCTTGGTGGCGGCTTTCGTTCCTGCTCACCGCTGCGGGGCAGTCCCGGATTCGCACCGGGTTCCCTTTTGACGCGCGCCCGGGGCGCGCGTACCGGCAGCGCTTCGTAGTGTAACATAGAGACTCATCGGAGGGACCCATGGCGAACCCGGCGAACCCCTTCTCAAGGCGCGCGCTGCTGGCGGGGCCGGCGCTGGCCGCGGCCGCGATGAACGCCCAGCCGCCCGCGGCGCGGCGCGGGCCGGTCCGCATTGTAACCACCACGGCGTTTGATCCGGACGAGCTGCGGCAGATCCAGTCCGCGGCCGGCGTGCCGGTGGAAATCGTGGTTGCGTCGAAAGGAGACCTCAGGCAGAAACTGGCGGACGCGGAGGTGCTCTTCGGGAGCCTGCCCGGCAAGGAACTCGACTCCGCGCCCCGGCTGCGCTGGATCCAGGCCGCGGCGGCGGGTGTCGAATGGATCGACGATCTTCACCGCCGCAGTCCGATTCCCATCACCAACATGGCGCGTGTCTTCGCGCCCGGCATCGCGGAGACCGCGCTGGGGCTGCTGCTGGCGCTCACGCGGCGCATCGGGACGGACTACGTGCCGCAGTTTCTGCGCCGCGAGTGGAAGCCGCGTGGAACCGTGCGTTCGGCCGACCACATCGAACTCGCCGGGCGGCTGATGGGCATCGTGGGGATGGGCGGCATCGGGAGCGAAGTGGCGCGCCGGGCGCACTACGGATTCGGCATGCGGGTGGTGGCGACCGACGCAAAGCCGCTGCCGAGGCCGCATTTCGTCGAAGAGCTGCACAGCCCGGAGTGGTTCGAGGAGATGGTTCCGCGGGTGGACGTGCTGGTGCTGGCGGCGCCGCTGACGGCGAAGACGCGCGGCATGGTCAACGAGGCGGTGTTCCGGCGCATGAAGCGCACGGCGTACTTGCTCGCGCTGTCGCGCGGGCCGCTGTTCGACGATCAGGCGCTCGTGAAGGCGCTCCGGGAGGGCTGGATCGCCGGCGCCGGGCTGGACGTGTTCCCGCAGGAGCCGGTCCCGCGGGAGCATCCGATCTTCGATTGCCCGAACGTGGTGATGACGCCGCACACCTCCGGTTGGGGTGTGGAACGCCAGCAACGGCTGGTGGCGTTCTTCGCCGAGAACGTGCGGCGCTACGCGGCGGGGCTGCCGCTGCTGAATGTGGTGGACAAGGAGGCGGGTTACTAAGTGATGCGGCGGCGCGATTTCCTCACACTAACTTCCATGGCCGTGGTTTCCGGCGCGCCGCGCCCGAAGCGGAACGTTCTCTTCATCGCGGTGGACGACCTGCGCCCGCAGCTTGGCTGTTACGGCCACGCGCGGATTAAATCACCCAACATCGACCGGCTGGCGTCGGAAGGGATGCGCTTCGACCGCGCCTACTGCCAGCAGGCGGTGTGCGCGCCGACCCGCGCCAGCCTGCTGACCGGGACGCGCCCGGACACGACGCGCGTGTTCGACTTGCAGACGCCGCTCAACACCGTGCGGCCCGACCTGGTGAGCATCCCGCACCACTTCAAGAACAACGGCTTCGATACGGTCTCGCTCGGCAAGATCTATCACCACGCCAACGAGGATCCGCAAGCCTGGAGCACGCCTCCGTGGCTGCCCAAGGACGACTTGCCGGGCGGATGGCGCGGCTACCGCGATCCGCTTTCGGCGCTCGCGGTGCGGCACAACGACGCGGCGCTGAAGGCGGCCTACGAGCGGGCGCTGAAGGAGGGGAAGAGTCCGCCTCAGCCGCCGTATGGCCGGGGTCCGGCCTACGAAGGGCCCGACGTCCCCGACAACGCCTATCAGGACGGCATGACCTGCGACAAGGCGATCGAGGAGTTGCGGCGGATGAAGGACCGGCCGTTCTTTCTGGCGGTCGGGTTCATGAAGCCGCACTTGCCGTTCAACGCTCCCCGCAAGTACTGGGACCTTTATTCGGTGGACGACCTGGAACTGCCCGCGCGGAACGAATGGCCCGAGAACATGCCGAAGCTGGCGGCTTCGGAATGGGGCGAACTCCGCAACTACACCGGGATCCCGCGGCAGGGGCCGGTGGACGACGTCACCATGCGCATGCTGATCCACGGCTACTACGCGTGCGTGAGTTACATGGATGCGCAGGTGGGGCGGCTGCTCGGCGAACTCGGAAGGCTGGGTTTGCGCGAGAACACGATCGTGGTGCTGTGGGGCGACCATGGCTGGAAGCTCGGCGACTACGGCGCCTGGTGCAAACACACCAACTTCGAACTCGATACGCGCGTGCCGCTGATCCTCTCCGTTCCGGGCCAAAAGAACGCCGGCGGCGCCAGCAGCGCGCTGGTCGAGTTCGTGGACGTTTACCCGACACTGGCGGCGGCCTGTGGATTGAGCGTGCCGGCGCAGTGCGAGGGATTGAGCATGCTGCCGCTGCTCGAGGACCCGCGGCGCCAGTGGAAGGCGGCTGCGTTCAGCCAGTACCCGCGCGGCAAGGTGATGGGCTATAGCATGCGCGCCGGGCGCTGGCGCTACACGGAGTGGATCGAGCGCGACTCGGGCAAGGTCGTGGCGCGCGAACTGTACGACCACTCCGCCGGGCCGCTGGCGAGCGCGAATCTGGCGGAACTGCCCGAGCACGCCGCCACGGTGCGCGAGTTGTCGGCGGTGCTCGACAAGGGCCGCGGCTGGCGCAAGGTGCGCGAGCAGGTGCGTGCTTAACGCGAAGCTTCGAGAATCCGCAACGCACCGGCCGGAACCACCAGAGCGGCGGCATTGTCCCTGGCCGGAAGGGCTTCGCCGGTCAGCAGGTCGCGCAGCCGGAACGGAGCCGAAGACTCGATGCGGATGCGGCGGTCCTTGGGGTCGAGCCAGCCGGGGTCAATCGCGTACAGACGGTAGGCTCCGCCAGCGAGCCGGATGGCCTGAAAGAAGACGTCGTCGCCCGACGTCCGGAAGGGCAGCGCGCGGGCGGCTCTTTCGAGCGACGCGCGCAAGGGCGCGGCGGCCGCCGCCCCGGTCAGTTTCCTGCCTCCCTCCCGCCAGAGGCGGACGCCGTCGGTGTGCCACCATTTCTTGACGCCCTGCACTTTGGCCAAGTCCGCCGCAGCGGGCACGAAGACCACCGCGCCGTAGGGTGTTGGGGGAACGAAATAGCCGAATTGCCGGCGCTTGTTGAACAGCACCCGGGTGATGGCGTGGGGAGCGGTTTCGGTCAATCCCCAGAGGCAGCCCTTGAGCGGCAGCACGGCGTTCTCCAGCTCCGGGTCCGGTTTCCAGTTTTGCGGAGCGTGCCCGTTGTGGGCGTCGTCCTTGAACTTCTCGGGTGCGGGATGGACGGCAATTCCGAGCGGCGACAGATTCGCCAACTGGCCCGGTTCGGGAGTAAGTACCAGGCCCTTGCCGAGTAATTGAAGGAAGATCTCGACCGACTCGCGCCCCGGCAGGGTGAATTCGGCCCCGGCGCTTTCGTTGAACCGGTCCGAAATGCGGAACTCGAAGTCCGTCGCGCCGAGCACGGTGTGCGCCACCAGCAGCCGGAGGTAGGGGCTGCCGGTGCGGGGGTACTCCCACTGATGGAAGCGATTGAAGCTGAACAGGTCCTGGTGGATGGAGGCGCGCATGCGGGGAACCAGCCCCGCCTGGCGCAGACCCACGCGCGACATCAGGTTGATCTCCGGCGTGCGGGAGTTGGAGTCCTCGGTGGTGGAGACGAACACGCCGCGACGCGCGCCGGAAAACAGTTCCCGGGCGACGGCGGGCTCGGCGGGCATGGTGAACCACCACAGTCCCTTGTTCTTGGTCATGACCTTCTTGCCGCCGTGTTCCAAAGCCAGATCGGCGAGCGGCGCCAGAAAGTGGCGCGCGAACGGGGGGAATTCGAGCGGGTTCTCGTCCTCGGAGGTGAGGAAACCTTCGAGCGCGGTGGGCGCGGCCTCGAGGATTCGCCTGGCCGTTTCGAGCGTCACGAAGGGCATGCAGGAGTGGCCGACGTTGAACAGGGTGGGGATCCGGTGCCGTTCGACGCGGCGCGCCGATTCCACGATCTGCTCGACAGTCTGGGTGCCGTTGGTGGAGTCGGTCTCCCAGCGGCGCCGATTCCAGGGCTGGCCGGCGGGGTTGAGCGGCGGCGAGGGTTCGATGGCCCGCAAGCCGGCGACGGGCTGAAGGTGCGGGTAGGGGAACCGCGCGCGGAACCATTTCAGTTCGGCGGCGGCGCGGCGGGCCGCCTCCTCGCTGGAGGGCGAGCCGAGCATGCTGATGGCGTGGCGCGGTTCCGTGCGTCCGGGCGCGGAGCGCGCGCCGATGGCCTGCTCGCGCAGCCGCGCCAGGTTGTCGCCGACCCGCCGCGCGAGGCCCTGACGCTCGAGCGCGGCGAACGCCGCCGGCAGGTTGGCATCGATGGGGAGGCGGTAGATGGTCTCGTCCCCGCTGGGCGTCGAGCCGAGGTAGAGGAAGCCGCCCCAGGCTTTGGCGTCGGCGAAGCCGAGCGCCGATTCGGCCGAGACGAGCAGCTTTCCGGCGGCGCTGAAGATGCGCAGATTCCCGCCGGAGACCGCCAGGACTTCCCTGCCGGGGAATTCAGGCACTGCTTCGGCGGCGGTCACCCAGGCGGTGCTGTAGAACTCGTACCAGCGGTCGAAGGCGGCGACGCGGCGCCAGTTGCCCATACCCTCGGGCAGCGGGGGAGTAATCCAGAGCGGCTCGCCGGAGGCGCGCGCCGCCAGGACGGCGTGCTTGTTGAAGTAGGTGTCGCCGAAGATCATTTCGGGGTCCCGGTCCCCATCCAGGTCGGCGGCGGCGGCCGAGAAGGCGAAGAAGGCGCCGCGCGGGTTTTCCCAGTTGCGGTAGCTTTCGGGGACGCGCAAGTCCTTGCGCCAGAGGCGGCGCAGCCCCGCCGGCTCGACTTTGAGCAGCTCGATGACGTTGCGGGCGTCGACGGCCAGCAACTCGCTCGCGCCGTCGCCGTCGAAGTCGGCCGCAACCAGCCGGTGCACCAGCACGGAGAGGTCGTGCGCCGCCAGTAACTTGCCGGCGGAACTGAGTAATTGGATCTTATGGCCGATTCCGCCGGCCGCGACGTAGGCCCAGAAGGTGATGTCCTCGCCGTGGCGGCTGATGAG
>CAKZVG010000768.1 GCA_937921835.1 uncultured Bryobacteraceae bacterium
GCGCGCCGCTGGCCGGCGCCGGCTGGCTCAACTCGAGCAAGGGCCGGGGCGGCGGGATCGCCAGCCCCACTCCCCGCAGCGGGAAGATCCGTCCGTCGATCTCCAGTTCTCCGCTTTCGGCGCGCGCCGCCGCGGGCACGAACGCGATGCGGAAGGGCGCCGAGGCGCCGGCCGCTAGCTCGAGCGGCAGCGCGAGGTCCATCGGCCCGTGAAACGCCGCGCCGCGCACTTCCACCTTGCGTATCTCAACCATTCGCGAACCGCGGTTCTCCAGCGCGAAGCGGCGCTCCACCCACGACCCGCTTTCGGCCCGGCCGAAGTCGAGTTCCGCTCCCGCCGCCAGGAACGCGCCGCCGCCGGGGTCCGCGCTGAGCGACGCGGCCGCCACGGCGGATGCGCGGATCAGGACCGCCACGTGATTGAACTGGATGCTGGCGGTGTAGTAGCCGGGCGCGGCGGGCGCGAAGCGCACCACGAAATCCAGCGCCGCCCCGGGCGCGACAATATAAGGCAGCGTAGGGTAGCCCTGTAACTGATAGCCAGTGCCGGACACCGTAAGGGTCCGGACAGTTTCCGCGGCGGCGCCCGTGTTGCGCAGCCGGAAACGCAGATCGAGCGGCTCGCCAAGCGCCGCCGTCCCCACGTCGAGCAACGCGCTTACCCGCCGCTCCACGCCGCGCTCGGACTGCACCAACTCGAGCCCCGCGCAGGCGCACGCCGGCAGGAGCAGGAACGCCATCACCGCCTGCCGGGCGCTCATCGCGAACTCTCCTGCCGCGCCGCGGGCAGTTCGAAGACCCGGACGCCTCCGGGCGTCAGCGCGACGCCGAAACGGCTGCCGCCGCAAGACGCGGCGGCCAAGCCATCGCCTGCCTGTTCGAGCGGCTCCGGCCGGCAGGGCAGGGCAACCCGCTCCGGGGCCGAGCCTGGCGGCTGGACCAACAGCCCTTCGCCGTCCCAGATCATCTTCCATCCGCCGCCGCCGAGCAGCACCGGTGCGCGCGCCCCGGGCAAGGCTTCCACTCCGAGCAGCGCTCCATCGTGCAAGGACCGCGTTTCCAGCCGGATCTCGCCGCCTTCCTCCGTGGCCAGCAAAGCCAACTCGCGCGAAAGCGCGGCGGCCGCCCGGATCCGGCCGTCCGGAACGCGCCAGGCGCCGCGGAAGGCCGAACCATCCCAGACCGCCACCTCGCCGCTCGATGCGAAGCACGCCAGCCCGGGCGCGCCGCCCGGAGCGAAGCCGAACACTGCCGGTCCCGGGGGAGCCTCGCCGCTCCAAAGCGGAGCGTCGTCCAGTAGAACCTCCACCCCGGTGTGCGTCTTGACCAGGGTGTAGCGGCCGGAGGAAGCCGCCGAGACGGCTCCGCCGCGAAGCGCCGCTCCGGCGGTGAGGCTCCCCGATACGCCCAGGAGGGGGCGCAGGAATCCCGATTCGTCGACCAATACGCCGCGGCGCGGTGGCGCCAGGCTGGCCTGCGCGCAGGCGATGGATACGGACAATAGCAGCGACAGAATGCGGTTCATGGTCTTCCGATTACGATGGTGGGGGCGCTGACGCGCAGCGGCGGTTCGGCCACCGCGGTGGGTTGGACCACGCCGGTTCCGGGCTTCTGCTTCGAATAGCGGGCGAGTCCCACGGCAGCGCCACCCGCCGCCGCGCCGGCCGTCACCACCAGCACCGCGTACCACAGCTTGGACCGTCCGCCGGGCGGCACGCCGCCGGCCTGCCGTTCTCCCCCGCCAATCTTCATCGCGGCGCCGGCAGAGACGTGCTGGCTTACCAAGACTCCAGCCCGCGCCTGTCCCTTCACCGCCGTGATGCGCACCTGAAGCGGCCCGGGATCGCGGTTCCAGACGATTCCCCAAACCGACGCCTTGCCGTCGGCCCCGCTCACCGCCACTTCGCTCCGCATGCCGCTGGCGAAAGTCCCGCCCGGTCCCTCCTCCGGCAGCCGGAAAATCACCGATGCGCCTTCCACCGGACGCCCGGTCTCGTCGGTCACCTGCACCGTGATGGGCCGCGGCGAGCGCGCTCCGGCGGGATTCACGGCCCCCTCGCCTTCGAGCACGCGGATTTGCAGAATGGCCGCTTCAGCGCCGGCCGGCCCGGCGGCCCGGGCGGGCACAGCCGCCCGGCCCAAGAGCAGGAGGGACAGCAACAGAGCCAGCACGGGCTGCGTACGCCGCATGGTTCTCCTCGAACGTGAAGCGGCGCCGCCGTTCCGTCAGGCGGGAACGGCTACTGCGCGCGGAGCAGGACCGTGGTGATGTTGTCCGGACCGCCCGCCCGTTTTGCCACTTCGATCAGAGAGTGGCATTTGGCCTCCAAAGATTGCGAGGTATTTAGCGTCTCGGCGATAATCGCCGCGTCCACGACGCCGTGCAGGCCGTCGCTGCACAGCAGGATCTGCGCTCCGGAGCGCGGCCGCAGCGAATAGGAATGAATCCGAAGGGGGGAACTGACGCCGATGGCCATCGTCAGGACGTGGCGCATGGGGTGGGTTTTCAGGCTTTCCTCGTCGATGCCCAGCCGCCGTCCCACTTCGTGCACCCAGGTCTGATCCTCGGTGATCACCAGAAGTTGGTCGTCTTCGAAGATATAGGCCCGGCTGTCGCCCACGCTGGCGATGAGGAGTTCATCGCCGGACTCCATGGCCGCCACGAGCGTCGTGCCCATGCCCTCCAGCGCCGCGTCCTCGCTGGCCGCCTCCATCACCCGGCGGTTGGCCAGGTCAAAGGCTTCCACCAGCATCTCGGCGTGCGGTCTGCCGGATCCGTTGTTGTTGAAAATGTACTCGGCCACCGTTTCCGTGGCGAGTTTGGAGGCGTGTTCTCCCGCCTGGGCGCCGCCCATGCCGTCGGCCACGATATAGAGCCCGAGCCGGGGGGCCAGCAGAAAGTAATCCTCGTTGTTGCTGCGAACGCAGCCGGGATCGGAGCAGCCGAAGCTTTCCAGCATGAGAACTTCCTGAATTATACAGTTCCGCCGGCGCCGGTTGCAGGCGCGTTACGGGATCGCTGCATAGAATTACGCGGAATCGGCGCCGTTGGAGCTTGCCTTGGCCAAAACATACGGCCCTTCCGGAATGACCGCGACGGAAGCGCCCCGCGGCAGCCCATCGAAGAGCGCCTCCAGGGCGGCTTCCGGCGAGCCATAGGCCGGGCCCCACAGCGCCGGGTAATAGCTGGCGGGCAGCCCCGGGACATAAAAAAGCACCTTCATCCGTTCCGTCACCAGGGCCAGTTTTTCGAGCTGCCATTGATCCACCATGACCGGCGCGTGCTCGGTGGCGGCCATGAACTGCCGGTCGGAAGGATAATCCCGCAGCATCTGCTGGAATTCGGCGCTGCCCGGGCCCTCCTGGCAGGCCGCGAAAAGCAGAATCCGCCCTCCCGGCTTGAGGATGTGCTGCGCCGCGGTGATCCCCTTGAGCGATTGATAAAAAGTCAGATCCAGCGGGTATCCGGCCGAGGTCGTGATCACCGCGTCCACCGGTTCCTCCAGCCGCTCCAGCATGACCCGCGAAACGAAGCGCACCCCTTCGGCGTGGGCCCGCTCGGGCTGGCCGGCGAACACGGCGGCGATGCGCCGGTCGAGCGCCAGCGACACGTCGAGCAGGAAGTCGTGCCGCGCCATGCGCGCGATTTCAATTAACTCCCGGTGCAGGGGGTTGCCGTCGATCGAGCCCTCACAGGTGCGCCGGTCGCGCATGAACCGAGGGCTGTGCAGCACCTTGATGGTTTCCTGCGCCGCCAGCCCGGGGGCCACCAGCTTGCGGCCGCCCGAGTAGCCCAGCATCAGATGGGGCTCGATGAAACCGGCGGTAATGTGCAGGTCCGCCGCCACGAAACGTTCGTCGATATGGACCGGCGTGCCGGAACTGGTGTCGCCCAGGTAGCGATGCTCGCCAAGCACGCGCGCGTTGTGGTTCACGACGCGATAATTGGCAGCCACCTCCTCACCCGCGATCTCGCGGATCTCGGCCTCCGTGGCGCCGCGGTGCAGGCCGGTCGCGATGAGAATCGTGATGCCATCCCGCGGGATGCCCGCCGCCTCCAGGCGCCGCAGAATGGGCGGCAGGGTGATGCGGTTTGGCGCGGGACGGGTGATATCGCAGATGGAGATCGCGGCGCTCCGCTTGCCGCGCGCCAGCTCCGCCAGCGGCGGCGCAGCGATGGGCGTGTCCAGCGCCTGCTCGATGGCCCCCGCAGGGTCGGGAAGCGGCTGGGCCGAACGGGCTTCGAGCACCCGGTAGCGGTATCCTTCCGGAAGGTCCACTGCCAGACCGGTCTTTCCGAACGCCAAATCGACGCGCATGAATAGAAACTAACACAGCGCGGCCGGGCCGCGAACGTCCCGCTGGCTGTACGATGATTGTTTTGGAAGGAGCCGGAGATGATGCAGTTTACTGTTGCCGCGATTTCCCTGGGAGTGGTGGTGGCGGCCGCCGCGCAAACGCCGAAGCTGGCGAGCAAACCCGTGCTGACGCTGGAGGCCGCGAAGTTCCTGGCCAGGACGGCCGAGGACTACGGCAAGGCCAACAACTGGCGCTTGGCCATCGCCATCCTGGACGACGGAGGCAACCTGCTCTACTTCCAGCGCGGCGACGGCGTGCAAATCGCGGGCATCGAGCTGGCGCTGCGCAAAGCCGAAAGCGCGCTGAAGTACCAGCGTCCGGGAAAAGCCTTCGCCGAGCGCGTCCTCAAGGAGCCGCACGCGGTGGCGCTGCCCGGCGCCTTTCCCTTCGAAGGCGGGCTGCCGGTGGTTCACGACGGCGTGGTGATCGGGTCCATCGGCGTGACGGGAGCCACGGCGCAGCAGGACGCCGAAGCCGCGCAGGCGGCGCTTGACGCGCTGGCGAAAGCGTTGCGGAAATAGGGGGCGGCGATGAAAGCGCGATGGGTTGCCCCGGCGGCCGCGGCGCTGCTGGTGATGGCGGGATGCGGTTCCGGCTCCCGGCCCACGGTGGAGCCGGTTCTGGTTGTGGGCGAGAAGATCTCGAGCACGGTCGGCTTCTACAGCCACGACGGCAAGCGGCTCGGCTCGGCCGAGGCCGGCAAGCATCCGCACGAGATCATTCTGTCGCCGGACGGCGCGCTGGCCTACGTTTCCGACAACGGAATCCTGTGGATGACCGATCCGGGCGAAGGCGGCAACACGATTTCCATCATCGACCTCGCCCAGCGCCGGCGCGCGGGCGTCATCGATCTGGGCCAGTACCGGCGCCCGCACGGCATGGATATCGACCCGCGCACCAACCGCATGGTGGTCACGGTGGAGAACCCGGACGGCCTGCTGCTGGTCGACCTCAAGGAACGCAAAGTCCTGCGCTTTTACGACGTGAAGGGGAAGTCCCCGCACATGGTGCGGCTCGGCCCCGGCGCGGCGCTCGCTTATGTGAGCAACACGGCGAGCGCGACGCTGGC
>CAKZVG010000769.1 GCA_937921835.1 uncultured Bryobacteraceae bacterium
ACCGGCTGCACCGCGGCGCACACGGGCTTCGATCCCACCGGAATCATTGTAAACAGCGCCGCCGACTTGGTGCGCTTGGCCGTGATGGTGGCCACGCGAATGACCGCCATGTCGCCCGAGCGCCGGTTCAGGACCAGCGCATACTGGTTATCCGGCGTAATGGTGATGAAACCCGGCTCCGCGCCCGACGGAGCCACCGCGATGACGCGATGCGTCTCGATATCGACGATGGTCACATTGCCCACGGTCGGGTTGGCCACGAACAGGTAGCCGGGCGAGGCGGACGCCGCCATCGCCGCCGGCGCGCGCCCGGCCAGCATCGTTTCCGCCACCTGCGTCTGGTAGGGATACACGACAACCACGGCGTCCATGCCCTCGCCGGTGATAAAGAGCTGTCCGCCGTCGGGCTTGAAGCAGAAGCGCTCCGGCCGCACCGCGAGCGGCAGGTGCGTCACCACGCGCCCGGTGGCCGCTTGCAGGATGGAAAGCCGCCGCTTGCCGGTGTCGGCCGCCAGCACGTTCCGGGCGTCGGATTGAAACCGGACGGTCCCGGGTTCCCCTTCGAGCGGCGCCCGCCACCGCAGTCTGCCGGACACAAGATCCGCCGCCGCCACGAACTTTCCACCGCCGAAGCTGATTGCCGCCAGCACGCCGTCGCGCGAGAGGTCGAAGTCGCCCGGATCATCGGGCAGCGGGATGCGCCCCAGCACGCGCAGTTCACCGGCTCCCACGCGAATCAACTGCCGCGGCTCGCGGCTGAGCACCCACAAATCCTCGCCCGAGAGCCGGATCGAGACCGCGCTCGAACAGCAGACCAGCTTGCGCACGAAGGACAGGCTGGAGGAGCTGAGTTCGTGGACCGCGCCGTTATCCGGCGTCAGCGCGTAGACCGCGTGACGGGTGGGATGGGCGATGACCGCCGCCGGACTGCCCGCTAATCGGATGTGCCGCGCCACGGCGAAGGCCGTGAGATCCACCACCGCCACCGCCTGCCCGTCTTCATTGGCCACGAAGGCGTATCCGGGAAAGCCCGCCCCGCGGCGCCGCCGGCAGGACGCCGCCGCCACTCCGCCCGCGAGAAACCACCTCCGCCGCATTCAATTCAAGTTTGACACAACCTTCCAGCGTGCCATCCAGCGCCCGGCGCGCGGCTTCGCGTTGAGCGGCGGGCGCGCCGCGCCGCGTCCGGAACCAGCCCGTCCGCTCAGCGGCCTGCGGGGAACGGGAGAAGCGGGGCGCCCGTGGCTGGAGCCCGGTGCGCGGACGCCGCCGCAATACCGGGAATCGTCACCGGCAGACGCCCCCGCACGGGGATCTCTCCGAAGAGCGCGCGGGTGAACGCGGTCTCGGCCGCCGGCGCCGCGCTGAAGGCAGCCACTAACACCGGGGTTTCCGGAAAGGAGCGCAAAAGGTATGGGCTGGCGAACGAAACCAGGATCACCGGCTTGCCCGAGCCGGTGAGTTCCTCGATCAGGCGCGGATACACGCCGGCGGCTGAGTATGCCGCCACCGCGATGGAGTCCCACTGCCGCGCCTCTTCCACGGTCTGCGCGAGAGCGGACTCGCTCAGTCCCGGTTCGAGCGCCAGCACCCTGGCTTGCGGCGCGCGGGCCGCGACTTCGGCGGCCAATTGCCGGCCGCTGTCCGCCCCGGCCCGGCCGGCCAGGATCAGAAACACAGTCCGGGCAGGGCTGGCGGGGGGAAACGCCTGGCCTTCGTTCTTCACCAGAGTGAGCGCGGCCGCGGCGGCCGCAAGCGCGCGACGTTCCGCCTCAGGCGACGCAAGCGTCTTCTTCTGAAGCGAGGGATCGGCGGTACGCCGCCGGTGGAGCCCCACGCGAATCTTGGCGGCCAGGACGCGGGCCACGCTCTGGTCGATGCGGCTGGCGGCCAGCCGTCCCTGTTTCACCGCCGCCAGCACGGCGCGGATAGCCTCTTCCGGCCTGGGGGGCATCAGCAGAACATCGGCGCCGGCGGCAAGCGCGCGGACCGCCGCTTCGCCGGGAGCGAACTGTGCCGCCAGGCCCTGCATGTCCATGGCGTCGGTCACCACGATCCCGCGAAACCCCATTTCGGTGCGCAGCAGATCTGTCAGGACGGCGGCCGAAACGGTGGCGGGAATGACTTCGCTTTCGATCGCCGGGGCGGTAATGTGGGCGCTCATGACGGCGTCGGCGCCGGCTTCGATGGCGGCGCGGAAAGGCGGCAGTTCGACGCGTTCGAGGCGCGCCCGGCTGGCCGAGGACACGGCCAGCCCGTAATGGCTGTCGATGTTCGTGTCGCCGTGTCCGGGGAAATGCTTGGCGGTCACCAGGACGGTGCGCGCGGCGGACGAACGTGCGCCCTCGATAAACGCCCGCACGTGGGCCGAAACCAGCGCCGGGTCTTCGCCGAAGCTGCGCGTGTTGATGACCGGGTTGTCGGGATTGCTGTTGACGTCGGCCACCGGAGCGAAGATCCAATGGACGCCGAGCGAACGCGCCTCGCGCGCGGTGAAGGCGCCGAGGAAACGGGTTTCGTCGAGGTCGTTGGCGGCGCCGTAGGCCATGGCCGGCGGAAAGCGGGTGGCCCCGGCGACGCGCATCGAGGCGCCGCGTTCGAAGTCGCCGGCCACCAGCAGGGGAACGCGGGCGTACTGCTGCATCCGGTTCCCGAAAGCCACCACGTCTTTCGCTTCGGCGTAGCGCACCGTTCCGCCCACGACACGATTGACCAGCACCAGGCCGCCCACGCGCAGGTCGCGGACCAGTTCGCGGTAACGGCGGTAGGCGCGCGTGCCGGCCCGCGGGTTCTCGCCGTAAAAAGGAACCACGACAAGCTGCGCGGCTTTTTCCCGCAGCGTGAGCGAGCGCAGCCAGCGCTCGGCCGCCTGCTGCTCGGAGGGCGTCAGCCCGTCGAAAGCGGCGGCCACTTCCGGCGCGAGCCGTGGCGGCGGCTTGGGTTTGGCGGGAGCGG
>CAKZVG010000770.1 GCA_937921835.1 uncultured Bryobacteraceae bacterium
CCGAGTCCTCCGCCCAGGTGCACCACGGACTCCTGAAAGCCCTGGTCCATGGGCCGCATGGGATGGTTGTCTCCCAGGTGCCATTTTCCGAAGATGCCGGTGCGGTAGCCGGCCGGAGCAAGCATCTCGGCCAGAGTCACCTCGCCGGGATCCATCATGGCGCGTCCCAGGAAGGTGTCCACGACGCGGGTGCGGTAGTTGTAGCGGCCGGTCATGAGGCTGGCGCGGGTGGGGGCGCACACCGGGCTGACGTGGAACTGCGTAAACTGGACGCCGTCGCGCGCGACGCTGTCCATGTGCGGCGTCTTCAGGTGCGGGTTGCCGTGGCAGGACAGGTCGCCGTAGCCCTGGTCGTCGGTGAGGATGAGCACCACGTTCGGCGGTGCTGGCCTGGCGCCCTGCGCGCGCAGCACGGCGGGCGCGGCGGCGGAAGCAAGGAAGTCGCGTCTGGTCGGCATGGCTGCGACTATTGTACATTTGAGCCATGAACCGCCGCGAAGCCGTCACCGCGCTCTCCGCGCTCGCGCTGCCCGGGCCGCGGGCCATCGCGCAGGGAAAGAAACTGCCCAACATCCTCTGGCTGACCGCCGAGGACAATGGACCCGAGTGGGGCTGCTACGGCTTCCCGCTGGTGCGGACGCCGAACGTCGACCTGCTGGCGGCGCAGGGCGTGCGTTTCACGCGCGCCTTCGCGCCCGCGCCGGTTTGTTCGGCCAGCCGCTCGGCGTTCATGACCGGGACGTTTCAGATCGCCAGCGGCGCGCACCACCACCGCAGCCACCGCAAGGACGGTTTCAAGCTGCCGGCGGGCGTCAAACTCATCACCGAGTATTTCCGTTCGAAGGGCTATTTCACATGCAACGTCGGGCCCAACTTCGCGCCCGGCGTCGACGGGCGGGGAAAGACCGACTTCAACTTTACTCCCGAAGGCAAGCCCTTCGACGGCACGCAGTGGAGCCAGCGCAAGCCCGGACAACCGTTTTTCGCGCACTTCAATTTCCAGGCCACGCACAAAGGTCCGGCCTTTCCGGCCGCGCGCAAGTTCAACAATGTGCTGGTGGACCCCAACAAGGTGCCGCTGCCGCCCTATTGGGCCGACCATCCCGTGATCCGCGACGAGTTCGCCAACTACCTGGATGCGGTGAACCACCTCGACTGGCAGATCGGCGAGGTGATGAAGCGGCTCGAGGAAGAGGGGCTGGCGGAGAACACGCTGGTGGCCTTCTTCGGCGACAACGGGCGCTGTCTGCTGCGCGGCAAGCAGTGGCTCTACGACGCCGGCATCCACGTGCCGCTGGTGATCCGCTGGCCGGGCCACGGCATCGAGCCGGGATCGGTGCGCGAGGATCCGGTGTCGCTCCTGGACCTGACGGCGACGTCGCTGGGCGCGGCCGGCGTGGAACTGCCCAAAACCATGCACGGCCGCCCGCTGTTCGGGGCGGGAGCGCGCGAGCGCGAGCACATCTTCGCTGCGCGCGACCGTTGCGACATCACCGTCGACCGCATCCGCGCCATCCGCACCCGGCACTACAAGTACATCCGCAACTTCATGCCCGACCGCCCCTACACCCAGCACAACGACTACATCCTGCGCTCCTACCCGACCTTCAGCGTGATGAAGGAACTGCACGCGGCGGGCAAGCTCTCGGGCGCGGAACTGGTCTTCATGCAGCCGCGCAAGCCCGAGGAAGAACTCTACGACGTGACGGCCGATCCGCACGAGGTGAACAACCTGGCCGGTTCGGCGGCGCACCAGCACATCCGCAAGGCGCTGCGCGCGAAGCTGGACGCCTGGATCGAGGAGGTCAACGACCAGGGGCGCTTCCCGGAGAAGCCGGAAGCGGCCCAGTCGTGAGGGCTGACGAGGCGCGCTACAACGGCAGGAAGCGCCCGCTCGTCCGGTCGAAGGCCTTCACGGCGCCGGTGGCGATATCGTACACCCAGCCGTGGAGCGCGAGTTCGCCTTTGTGGAGCTTGGACGCCACCGAAGGATGCGTGCCCAGGTTGGCAAGCTGCGCCACCACGTTCTGCTCGATGAGCAGCGCCAGACGGTCCTGCGCCCCGAGATGCGCGTAGTTCTCCTGGACCACGAAGCGGGCGCACTCGGCGTGCTTGAGCCAGAGCGCCACGGTGGGCATGCGCGCCAGCGGTTCGGGATCGAGCAGGGCCTTCATGGCGCCGCAATCGGAGTGCCCGCACACGATGATGTCGCGCACGCCGAGCGCCATGACGGCGTATTCGATGGTGGCGGACACGCCGCCGGTGGTCTCGCCCCAGGCGGGGGCGATGTTGCCGGCGTTGCGGCAGATGAACAGGTCGCCGGGCTTGGTCTGGGTGATCAGTTCCGGCACGATGCGGGAATCCGAACAGGTAAGGAACAGCGCTTCGGGACTCTGGCCGGAGGCCAGCCGTTCAAACAGTGGACGCGCCTCGGCAAAGGCCTCGCGTTGAAAACGCGACAGCCCTTCGAGAATTTTTCGCATTCCCTCAGCTTACCGTGAGCGGGCGGTCACAACGGCTGCGGCAGCCGCAGGGAAGCTTTGGCCAGCGCCCGGTCGAGCATCTCGGCCACTTGCTGCTCGGAGAGCATGCGCGAGTTCGATAACTCCGTCACCAGCATGTGGCGGGCGCGGTCGAGCATCTTCTTTTCCCGGAACGAGAGCGGCTTTTGGCTCTGCTGGATCAGCAGGGCTTTCAGAACCTCGGCGACTTCGAGCAGGCTGCCGTGCCGCATCCGCTCGGAGTTCTCCTTGAAGCGGTCCTTCCAATCCTGCTTGTGGATACACCACTCCGCCGCGAGGTACGCCAGGACCCGGCCGATCTCGCCGTTGGTCGTCACGCGGCGCAGTCCAACCTGTTGAGCATGCGAGAACGGCACCATTACCGTGAGCGAGTTGCAGGAGAAGCGGAGGAGGTAGAAGTATTCGCAATGGGGGCCCGCCGGGCGGGATGTGATGTTCTCGATGGTCCCTACACCCTGGTTCGGGTAGACTACTTTCTCGCCGATGCGGAAGGTCATGCGAGGACCCCTGTACACCTAACTGAAGTTGTCGGTCACACCACCAAAATGTGCTACTGAATCGTAATCGAAACCAGCCGCTTCTGTCAATAGAAAAATGCGAAGAAGCCCAATAATCACGGTATCGCCATCATTGCTCCCGGGCCGCCGGCGGCGAGACCTGACAAAAGCGTCTCCTTTTGAACGGAGGCGCCCGGGGAAGCGCGTTACACCGTTCGGAAGTGTATCTGTAAATTAAGCGGTTTTCAGCGCCTGCCGGCAGGCTGCGGCGCGGAGCGTGCCGGGCGGAGTACAATCGGGAGCATGTCGGCAACCCGGCGCGAACTGCTGGCGGGAGCGCCCTTCCTCAGCCTGGCGGCCAGGGGAGCGGAATCCCGCCCCAATGTGATCCTGATCATGACCGACGACCATGGCGCCTGGGCGACCGGCGCCTACGGTTGCGGGGAAATCCACACGCCGAACATAGACCGTCTGGCGAGCGGCGGCGTGCGCTTCGACCGGGCCTACGCCTGCACGCCGGTCTGTTCGCCCAGCCGCATGACCTACATGACCGGATGCATTCCTTCCACCCACGGGGTCCAGGACTGGCTGCGCCCGGAGAACAGCTACGGCGCCCAATCCCGCCGCTGGCTGGAGGGGATGACCACCTACTCCGAGGTGCTGGCGCGCAACGGCTACACGCTGGGGATGTCCGGCAAGTGGCACATGGGCGACGACCACACCGCGCAAGCCGGGTTCTCCTGGTGGATGACCGTGCCGGGCGGCGGCGGGACGTACCGGGACCCGGAGTTCGTCAAAAACGGCGAACGGAGGAAGCTGGCCGGCTTCAAAACCGACCTGGTGACCGACGGCGCGCTCGAGTTCCTCGACCTTCAGAAGAAATCCCGCACTCCTTTTCATCTGTTCGTTCCTTACTACGCCCCGCACACGCCCTACGACTTTCAGCCGGAGCCGTACCGCGCACCTTACGCCAAGGCGAAGTTCTCCTGCTTTCCGCGCGGCGAAGCCCACCCCTGGCAGAACAAGACCCTGCGCGGCCACCACAACAAGGAAGACAGCATGCGCGCCTACTCGGCGCTGATCACCGGCGTGGACCACAACGTCGGCCGCATCCTCAAGCGCCTCGACGAGATCGGCGCGAGAGAGAACACGCTGGTGATCTTCACCGCCGACCAGGGCTGGAGCGCCGGCCACCACGGCGTCTGGGGCAAAGGCAACGGCACCTGGCCCTTCAATATGTACGAGGAGGCGATCCACGTGCCGATGATCTGGAACCATCCCGGCAGGATCCGGCCGGCGGCGGTTGGCGCCATGGTCTCTTCCTACGACTTCTTTCCGACCATCCTCGATTACCTTGGCCTCAGCGCGCCCGCCGACCGGCGCCGGGTGGGCCGCAGTTACGCCGCCTGGCTGCGCGGCCAGCAGCCGAAGTGGGACAACCGCCTGTACTTTGAGTACGCGATGGTGCGCGCGGTGCGAACCTCGAATCTGAAGTATGTCGAACGCACCAAGGAGTGGGAAAGCGAACTCTACGACCTGGAAACGGACCCGGGCGAGACCCGCAACCTGATCAATGACCCGCGCCAGCGCAAGCAACTCGAAGCGCTGCGGGCCAGCCTGCGCGGGTTCTTCGAGCGCGCCGGCGCGCCGCCGATCGAGGACTGGCGCAAGACCACCCGGCAGGTGCTGACCGAGTACTCGCGCTGACGGGTTCCGCCGCGGCGTCCGGGCGGTGGCGGCTCTCCCGCGAGCCCGGTTCAGCCAAGGGGCTTCCGGAGCCGGAGGGCGTCGCGTCCCGGGCCGTAATAGTTGGGAAGCGCGCCTTCGCGGCGGTAGCCGGCCCGGCGGTAGAGCCGCCGCGCGGCGGAATTGGTCCGCTCAACTTCGAGCGTGACGGCAGCCGCGCCCGCGCTGGCGGCGGCGCGTTCGAAGGACTCAAGCAGCCGCGTACCGAGTCCCCGCCTCCGCCACGCCCGGCGCACGGCGAGCGATTCGAGCCGCGCCAGCGGCGGCCGGTAGCGGCGGTCGATAGCCCCCAGAACGTAGCCGGCCGCGCCGCCGGCGTCCCCGGCCAACAGGAAGACCGAACCCGCGCGGCGGAGACAGGCCCGGAACACGGCGGGCGGAAAGCGCTCCTCGCCGAAGCCTTCGCCCTCGATGGCGAGGATGGCCGGCAGATCGGCGGCCGACGCCGGACGGATGCGCGTCATCTCCACAGTCTGACCGGCAGGCGGGGGGTATGTCGCGGCGCCGGGTGTCGCCGCCCGGCCGGCGGCGATCGCCAGAGACGCCGGGCGGGGGTCTGCGACAATGGGTTCGATCCCCCATGCGGCGACTGATTGTTTTCCTACTGCTGGCCGCAACCGCCGCGGCCCAGAAGAAGCCGGTG